>JBKHJK010000316.1:0-4116 GCA_046538215.1 Armatimonadota bacterium | reverse complement strand
GGTTTATCCCGCTGGCGGCCATCAACCCGGCCTTCCCGGACTGGGAGGGTGATCTCAGTGCGGCAATCGGGCAGGGCTTTTGTGGTGTGGCTGTTTATCCCAACTACCACAGCTACACGCTGGAGCACCGGTGTACCCGAGATCTGTTCGACGCGCTGGCCGATGAGGGACTGTTTGTGCGCGTGCATGTGCGCATGCAGGACGAGCGACTTCATCATCCTGTGTGTGGGGTTGATCCGGTAGATATTTCTCCACTGCCAGGGCTTGCGGCTGAAGTCCCTTCGGTAGGAGTTCTTATCGCCAATGCCACCAACGCCGAATGGCCGGTCATTGCGGAGGGACTTCGGGCAACGGACAACCTGTTCATGGACCTCTCGCACGTCGAGCGCGTTGGTGGGGTGCGCCTGCTTGCGGAAAACGTTGGTGTCGAATCGGTGGCTTTTGGTACACACGCTCCCCTGCAGTACGCACAGGCGGCAGTGCTGAAGATCCGGGAGGCGGGGCTGGAGGAACCAGACGGTGAGGCGATACTCCACGAGAACGCGAGTGCCTGGATGCGCGGCTGATCGTGGTCGCTTGAGTAGAAAGGGGAACATCCGTACAAAAAGCCAGTGAATCAAAAAGGGCCACCCCATCGGGGCGGCCCTTCGTTTTTATCGTCGAAGCAGTTGCAGTGTCTTACGATTTGCGGCGCTTCAGCCACAGCGCCCCGAGACCCAGAGCGAAGAGCGCGAATGTTGCCGGTTCGGGAGCCTCGCCAACCTGGTCGAGATTGTTGGGTGAGCGGTCGTCATATTCCGACATATTCTCGTAAATGACACCCCACTCAAAGTCAATGGGCCAGTCGAGACTTGCGTGGTGAATTGTCATCTCGACGCCCTGGTTTGAGCCACTGTTGTCTGACGCCATTTGCAGTGAGGAATCGGCAGTCTGATTCCAGCTGCCATTATATTTATAAAGAACGGGGGCGTCGTCAAAGTTCCAGTAGATATAGCTTTCAAATCCCGACTTTGCGGTACCCGGGAGAGTACCACCGGTGGAGTCACTTCTGTCTGCATTGACGCCGAAGGCAACGTAATCGTTATTCGGATCTGCGCCTTCGCTCCCCTGGAAGTCGCCGTAAAGGTCAAAGGCAAAATACGCGATGTTGTTGTCAAAATCGGAGTAGGCCATGCTGTTTTTGATATCGTAATCGTCAATGACGCTCGGCTCATCTCCATCGAGGTGAGAGTTGACACCGGCCGTGGTGTACCAGTCGGATAAATCGCCATCTATAACGATATCTGCGCCTGCGGACAGCACGCATAACGCCATAATCGCTACAGCCAGATAAACGGTCATTTTCATAATTCTTCTGCTCCCACTCGACAAGCTAAAATGAGGACCGACATTCAGGTCAGATATAGTCTATTTCATGCGTAGAGCTGAGTCAAGAGTTTTTTAGAGTTTGTTGAAAAAAATACGTAAGGAGATAAAATACCTGTCGAAACAGTTAATTCTCGGCTTCGGCCTCATGCAATTCCTCTTCGCGACCGCCCGTGAGATCCCTCTGTTGAAACTCGCTGCTGTTTTCCGGCAAAAGCAGCAGGAAGTTCGGTGTCGTATCAATGAACACCGTTGCCTCTTTGACCGTGAATGCGAGGATATGTCCGCCGCCGGTGCGGGCCTGGTCAATAAAGTGCAGATGATCGCCCGGGACGTTGATACCCTTCACAAAATCCGGGCAGCGGAAGCCGGCGATGGTGCCGGTGACATTCTCAAACTCGAACTCGGGCTGGTTGCGGGTCACCTCCACCAGCGGCGGATAGGGCTTCTGTTGACCGGGGACACTCCGGGTTTTCATATACTCAAAGGTGCCGTCCACCCGCACGGCATAGAACAGATTTGGGCCGGGGGTGAGGTCGTCAATGATTTCGCCGAGTTGTTCGAATGTGGTCCCGGCCGGCACAGCGGCCGTGATGTCGGCATCAAAAAAGGTCATCGCGGCGAAGGGTGTTTGCATGGTGTCGGCAACCTCATATGCCTTCCCGTCCGCCTTGATTTGCCAGATATTTCCGTCAAATGCGATCATCTCGCCGTCCAGACTGTTGAATGTGCCGATACCGAAGTCGCCGCGTTCAGAGAGGGCGCCGTAGGTGACCGAACCATCATACATGCCGTCAAGCAGCGCGTTGATCGTCGAGGCCTGGCACAGCGTCTCCCTCTCGGCCGTCTGGGCCAGCGCTGCCACCGACAGCAGCACGCACAGCGCAATAACAAGAGCTGTAACCCGTTTCATCATCGTCTCCTCGCTCTTAAAGTTCACCGATGGCGTGCATCAGCGCGCGGATGTAGCCCACGGCATAGGCCCGGGAGGCGTTCCGGTTGGGATCGGCGGCCATAACGGGATAGTGGTCGGGCATCAGGCAGTGCTGATACCGCACCTCTTTATAGACCTGAATTGCCTCGAACATGTCCACATCGCCGTCGTCAATGAACGCTTCGTCAAAGGCCGGCACGGAACCCTTTACATTGCGGAAATGGCAGTGGTTGATTTTGTCACGCTCGCCGAAATAGCGGATGACCTCCAGCACATCGGTGCCGGCCTGTTCGGCGACGGTGCCCTGGCAGATATTCAGGCCGTTGGCGGGACTGTCAATGACCTCGACAAATCGCTTCATGCCCTCGAAGCTGTTGAGGATCCGGGCCTCTCCGCACAGCGTCTCCGTGGGCGGGTCGTGATGGTGCATGGCCATGCGCACTCCGGACTCTTCGGCCACGGGCATCACGCGCTCCATGAAATAGGTGAGATTGTGCCACATCTCCTCGGCGGACATCTCCACACAGTATTCCGGCCACTCGCCGTCGAGGCAGTTTTCATCGAAGCGAGAGACACGCGCGCCACCTCGACCGGCGCTGTTGGGTCCGGGAATGCGCCCCCATACATCAGGCACCGACCAGGTCCATTCGACCACGGGGATGCCTTCGCCGCCACACACCCGCAACGTCTCACAGACATTCTCGATTTCTTTGTCCGCCTCGGGCGAGGCGCCGAAGCGGGCGTGCCAGTATTGGGTCTGGTGTCCCTGAGGGAGGAGAAAAACGTAGGGCATGATATCGTATTCTGCCAGCCACTTCTGCAGCTTGCGCAGTTTCTGGGCCGACATCACACCACGGGCGCCGTCTTCGGTCATCAGCAGATTCCAGTGATCGAGCTTGACGTGCTGCACACCGAGCTGGGCGATAAAGCGGAAGTTCTCGTCAGATAATTCCCCGAGGCCGACTGCGACTTTCATCTGCGACATCTCCTGCGAATACTGGTATGATGCTTCCCGCTAATTCTCTGCGAGGTCCCATGGAACCTTCTGTTTTGCGGCATTATTATTTGCTATTGCGCCGGGCGCAGAATGACATCACACAGGCCGGTGAAATAGCCGCCGGAGTCTGAGTTTTTTCCCGTGATTCGTACGTGCAGGCGGTGAGGGCCGTCGTCGAGGGTGTGCACACCCAGGTTGGTCATGCCGCCCCGGGGCTCAAGACCGTTGACATACGCGTCAACCGGCTCTCCCACCTGTTGCCCGTCCAGTGAAACCTCGAAGATCCCATACGCTTCATATTTCGTGTACCGCAGCCATATCTCGTATTCACCGGGCGGGGTTGAAAATTCATACTCCACGTAATCTCCCGGCTCCTGCCCGCGATAGAACATCGTATGCAGGCTGCCCAGAGGCTTGCTGCCCCGGCCACTGTCCCCGACGATTTTCATGTTTTCGACGGGTATCATGATGCCAATGGTGTTGAAGGAGATCTCATGGTGCGAGGTGTTGAGTGCCCCGTCGGTGACAGTGACCGAAAGCGTATAGCGGCCGGGCTCAAGCTCCCCATCCGGCCGCACCGTGATGCGATAATCTCCAGAGTGCTTTCCGGGCAACGCACGTTCGTGCGTGGATACAGGCACCGGCGACTGGTCCTCGGTAAAAAGCTGCACCTTTGTCGCTTCGGGCACAAGCCGGTTTGTGTCCGAGAAGGTCAGCACGCCTTCCCCAAAATTTCCGACGTATCCAATATCGCCATCAGAGGCCGCCCGGGTCTGGCCGATATGCACCTCTCTGAGAGCCGGGGCAGACACGTCGGAGG
>JBKHJK010000315.1:0-4122 GCA_046538215.1 Armatimonadota bacterium | reverse complement strand
GGATAGTACGGCTGGTTGATGGAGAGATTATCAGCGATACTGTTAATGGAGACGACAGAGGTGAGGCCAGTGAATCTGGTTGAAGCATCCAGGAGTGCCCACTCAAGCCTCTTTACCAACAAAACACGCTCCCTGTTGACGATGCTGGGAGTCATCATCGGCGTTGCGGCGGTCATCATCGTGGTTGCCATCGGTGAGGGGCTCAAGGCGGACACGATCAATCGTATCCAGTCGATGGGCAGTAATTTCCTGACGGTGCGGCCGGGCGGTTCACGCGGTCCAGGCCCAAGCTCCCGACCAGGTCGCATTACGGATGAAGATGTGGCCGCGCTTGAAAAGGGACTGACCAATATCAAGGCATTCGCACCCACCGTCAGCTCCAACGTGCCCCTTAAATACCGAAATGTCACTCACTCCACCAGTCTCACCGGCACCACGCCCGACTGGTGGATCGCGAATGCCTTCGAGATAGTTCACGGCCGGTTCTTCGACCAGAGTGATATAAAATCCCGCGCACGCGTGGCAGTCATCGGCCACGAAGTCGTCCATGAGCTGTTCTACGGGCGCCCGATGATAGGCGAACAGATCAGGGTGGATGGCATTCCCTTTGAGGTTATCGGGATTCTGAAAGAAAAAGGTGGCGGCTGGGGTAATCCGGACGACCAGATCGTTATGCCCATCAGCACGGCACGCCAGCGTATTGTTGGAAATAGAGATCCCTCCAGGGTGTATGTTTCTGCGAAAACCTCCCATGATGTGGAGACTGTGAAGAAACAGATAGAGCAGATGCTCGACCGCAGGCACCGTGTCACGGAAGAAACCCGGGACTACCGCATTCACGACCAGGCCGAGATCCTGGAAACCGTCACTGAGACCACGCGTCAGATTACCCTGTTTGTTGCGGGGATTGCCCTGGTGTCACTGCTGGTCGGTGGTGTCGGCATTATGAATATCATGCTGGTGTCGGTGACCGAGCGGACCCGCGAAATTGGCATTCGCAAGGCCGTCGGTGCGCGCCAGAGCGACATTCTTGCACAGTTTCTCATTGAGTCGGTGATGCTGTCGGTGCTCGGGGGGCTAATCGGAATGGCCATTGGCTTTGGGGGATCTGCTGCACTTGGAGACACCCTTGGCTGGCCCACTGTGGTGCCCCTGTGGTCTGTTCTTGTGTCGGTTCTGTTCTCAGGCGCTGTCGGAGTGTTCTTTGGCTGGTATCCGGCGCGCAAGGCAGCGATGCTGGATCCGATTGAATGTTTGAGATACGAATAGGGGATTTGACAGCGCATATTCATTCAGAGACGCACGTGTCGCAGCGATTGGAGCGGTGGTCAAGGAATGGAAAAGGACAGATCAAGCTGGCCCGCAGGACGATATCTGGGGATGCTTCACAGCTTTACGCGCCGCTACTTCTCCAGGGCCATGGACGAGTATGATCTTCCCGGCAAGTCTCTGATGTTTCTGGGGTATTTGAGCCGTCACGACGGCGCGAGCCAGGATGACATTGCCTCCCATTTCCTGTTCAACAAGGGCTATGTCGCACGGACCCTGAGCCGGCTGGAGGACGCTGGCCTGGTAACACGAGAAGTGGACGAAGAAGACAGGCGCATAAACCGTGTGCATCTGACCGATGAAGGCCGGAAAATGCGTAAGAAGCTCAAAGGGGTCGGGCGCAAATGGAGCGACCAACTCACCGCCGGGTTCTCCGCGGAGGAGCGAAAGCAGCTCTTGGAGTATCTCGCCCGCATGGCGGAGAATGCCGCCGACTACCTCAAAACCGACGGCAGTGATATCGAAGAGCTGCTTGTGCGCGGGAAAAAGCCAAAAAAATGATGACGGAGGCCCTGTATTCCACTCTCACGGACGACTGCCTCACCTGCGCTGGTGATCGGTTCGGCCGCTCGTCTCCTTTTTGGTTCGTGCTCATATCGCGCGCTACTGTGCCGTCAGTTTCGCGCATGTCCTGCTGTCGAGACCCCTTTGAAACAGCCGTCGGTTCACCGCCTCCCAAATTATATCTCAAAACCCCAAGCACGTGTATTGACCAGGAGCTTCGGAAAACTGTACCACCGACGAAAATGGTGGGAATACTGGCGCCGACCGGCTCGTCTATCGTACATGTTCCCTCTCTCAACCGTGCCAATGGGGATGGTTCCTTGACCACCATCTGTTCCCTGACGGCGTGCTGTCAGTATGGCGGTACGCCGTCACATGGTGGTGTAATCGGCCGTGACTGCAATGGCTCATGAGGCGTCTGTGCAAAGGAGTGGTGTATATGCCGCTTTACCGGCAGGTGACAGTGCTGTTTGTGCTCGTTTTTATCATGTGTCTGCTGTTCGGTGGCTGCAGCCGGAGTGGCGACGACATTCCTGACGAAACTGTCTCTCCCCCATCTGATACAGAAATGCAAAACACAGAATCTGTTCCCGGCAGTGACGCATCGGAGCTTCCGGCTGCTTCGGAGGATTCCTCACTAGAAAAGGCCAGTGATACCAAAGCGGATGAGGAGACCAAAACAGCAACACCGCGCGACCGAAGCTGGGCGGAGATGCTCAATCTTGACGAACCAGCGGCCACAGACAACGGCGGACCACCTCAGGACGCTCCTGCAGGCGCGACCGGAGGTGGACGTCGGGCAACGACGCCCCCCTCCTCACCGCCGGCCGATCGGGCCAACAGAACCGGTTCTGGGCCGGCCCTATCTGAAGACCGTGGCGCCTTTGACGCATCTGCCTTCATGCAACGCCACGACGCCAACGGTGACGGCGTGCTTACCAGTAACGAGCTCCCGGAGCGGTGGCAACGCATCCTGCAGAATGCCGACGCGAATAATGACGGCAAAATAACAGCCGCCGAACTGAAAGAATTTCAGCCTTCACGGCCTGCGTCGCGCAGTGAAAACCGCCGCGGACAGGAACCGAGGGACGAGCAGCGCGGTGATATATTCGATCGTATTGACGAAAACGGCGACGGGCGGCTGTCCGCTTCGGAGATGCCGGAACGTTTCTGGGAACGTTTGAAGGAGGCCGATGTTAACAGTGACGGCTCTGTCAGCCGAAATGAGTATGAGGACTATCGCCCTTCACGTTGGGAGGGGCCCCGTGAGCCCTCCAGCCGGCGCGGCCGTCAGGGGCCATAGGAGCGCGCCGCAGCGCAGTCGGCGACCCGCGATTGTGGTGCAACCTTTCGCCATTGAGTAGCAAGAGTGGTGCCCAACAATAACCGTTCTGAAAGGAGAAAAGCCATGAAGACCAGAAAGCTGATTACCGCCGTCGGTATTGCTGCTGCAGTCGCTCTGCTCGCCGCCGTCGCTATCCCGGTCTTTGCCCAGCGTGGTGAGGCTCGCGGTGGTGATCGGGGGCAGCGCGGGATGATGGGTGACATGATGTATCTCGAACGCTCGTGGACAGCCGTTTCCTTCCAGCTCGAATGCACCGACGAACAAATCTCACAGCTCTATCCGATCTATGCCCTCGCGCTGCAGGAGCGGAATGAGGCCATCAAGCAGGCAGCAGTTGATCAGGACCGCGAGGGATATGTAGAGGCCATCGAGGCATGCAGGACGGTGCTCGAGACAAAGTTGCAGGACGTCCTCACCGAACTTCAGTGGCAAACGCTGCAGGAGATCATGCAGCCCGCCCGGCGTGGCGGTCAGCGCTAAACACTCCTCAGCCTTTGAAACAGGGCGCACGTCTCTCTCGACGTGCACCTTTTCGCACCGGATTGGCAGTACCTTCGGCCTGCACACGCCCCCTACATAGCGAGAGCGCGCAAGAGGCTTCAATCGCCCTCGCGGGGCAGCTTTCGGTATGAGGGCGGCAGCTTCGATTCGTACTTCGACTCTTCGACGGTGCCGCGGAGTGCCCTGAATTCGTCCAGCAGCCGTCCTCCCCGTCCATCTTTCCAGAAGCCCCGGCGCTTGAAGGCTCCGTTGTAGTCTTCGATGTCGAGGATCACGCGGTCGAAGCCTCGCTTCCCGGCCTCCGGCAACAGCGCCTGGCGGAGATAAACCAGCGGCCAGGCAATCTTCGTGTCGAATGCCATCATTTTTGCGCCGAGTTCTTCGCGATATCTCGCGTATATGCGAGGGTTCCACGTCAAAAGGAGAGTATGCGCCTGCTCGTC
>JBKHJK010000314.1:0-4125 GCA_046538215.1 Armatimonadota bacterium | reverse complement strand
CTGGCAATTGATAACGACAGAAACGACATCAATTGCCACCTGAGCCGTGCAAACGGCGCACGCCAGGCCGAGCCACGGGGTGGTCTTGTGTTGTGGGCCAAACTCCACATGCTGATTGCTCCGCAATCAGCTACGCCCGAGTCACTGGCCGGTATCGCCGCTGTCGTTTAATACCTCGCGCAGAATGCTGGCGAGCTGCTTTGCACTGTATGGCTTGGCGAGGACCGCGCAGAAGCCGTAATCCTCGTAATCGGCCATGATGGGGTCATTGGAATAGCCGCTGGAGACGATGGCGCAGACGTTTTCATCAACCTCGCGCAGGCGCTTTATTGCTTCCCTGCCGCCCATGCCGCCGGGAATCGTCAGGTCCATGATGGCGGCGTCAAACGGCGTTCCATTTTCCAGCGCCTCGGTGTAAACCTCTATCGCCT
Source organism: Armatimonadota bacterium (assembly GCA_046538215.1). Taxonomy (GTDB): domain Bacteria; phylum Armatimonadota; class Zipacnadia; order Zipacnadales; family UBA11051; genus JBKHJK01. The sequence goes on along the minus strand of JBKHJK010000314.1, from coordinate 3,694 downwards.
CCTGGCCGTTGGTGACCAGCTCCGCCTCATATCCGAGATAATCCATCAGGCGGCTGGTTGACTCCAGGATCCCCCTGTCGTCATCCATGACCAGGATGCGGCCTTCACCGTGCTGCATTTCGCCTTCATCTTTCTTTTTCGCCCGGGGAGCCTGCTGGGATGCGGGGAGATACAGGTGGAAGGTGGCTCCCTGTTGTGTCTCGCGGCACGTATGCACAGGTTCGAGTTCAATATGTCCGCCATGCTGGTCGGTGATGGAATAGGCGACGGCAAGACCGAGCCCCGGCGCATCATCTTTGGTGGTAAAGTACGGCTCAAAAATTCTGTCGGCGTTCTCAGGTGGCACTCCCGGGCCGGTGTCACTGATTTGGAAATGGACGTACTGCCCCGGTTTCAGAGGCGAAATGTCTCCAGGCTTCACCTCATGGTTGCGCCCGCGCACCGTCACCACACCGCCTTCAGGCATGGCCTGGTCGGCGTTGATCAGGAGGCTGCTGATCACCTGCCGCGCCTGGCTTTCATCCACCTCCAGGGGATACAGGTGGTCATCGAGTTGTATCTCACATCGCGTTTTTGAGCCGCTGAGTGCGAGCATCACGGCATTCTCCACCAGCTCGCGGGCCGGGACGATCTCGGTGACCGGCGCCCCTCCGGAGGAGAAGGTCAGAAGCTGCTGGGTGAGGCCTGCTGCCTGCATCACCGCATTTTCGGCCTCATCGAGCTTCTCTTTAAGCTGCTCGGGGGCATCAGACAGCAGGCGGGCGAGGTCTATATTCCCAACGATGGCAGTGAGCAGGTTATTGAAGTCATGGGCGATACCACCGGCGAGAACGCCAACGGATTGCAGCTTCGCCTGTTTTTGCAGCTCGCGGTCGAGCTGTGCTTTCTGCGTGATGTCACGCAGCACCAGCACTGCCCCAAGGATCTGGTTTGTTTCCCCGCCCTCGATGGGCGCTGCACTGTATTCGACAAGGCGCTGCTCGCTGTTGCGAGAGAGCAGTAACACCGGCCTGGTGCTCTCGATCGCCTCTTTTTCACTCAGCACACGGGATACGGGATTGTCCGCGACCTCACCGGCCTCTTCCGGTGCGGAGGGCCCTGGTTCGGATACGGTCATATCCCGTGGTACCACACGCAGGTTGAGGACCCCGTCAACAGGCAGCCCTTGTGCGTTCTGTTCACTCCAGCCCGTGAATTGTGCAGCCACCTCGTTCATCAACTGCACGTGGCCGTCGGTATCTGTGGCGATGACGGCGTCGCCGATGCTCCACAGCGTCACTCTCAGGCGCTCTTCTTCCGTGCGAAAGCGTTCGAGAGCGCGCTGTCGTTCGGTGATATCGCGGCCGGAGGCGAGCACGGCGGTGACTGTTCCGTTTTCGTCTTTGAGTCGCCTGGCGTCCCATGAGGTGATGCGGCGTTGTCCATTTTTTGTGATGATGGGATTGATCATGTCTGATCCAGTTTTTATGTCACCACTGATGATGCGCTGCAGGCGGGTCCTGATTTCATGACGCACGGATTCCGGCACGAATTCCTCAAACCAGTCGGCGCCGATAATGCCCTCTTCGTCAACGCCGAGAAGCTCGCAGCCGTAGCGGTTGATCAGCTCCACGCGCCCCTCAGGGGACAGGACGAGGATGATGGTCCCGGCGATGTCGAGATATTGCTGGGCGCGGTCGCGTTCGGCCTGCACCTGCTGCTGGGCCTGCAGGAGGTCGGTGATGTCGTGGGCAAAAAAGAGCACTCCGGGACGGTCGTCGTAATCAATATCAATGCCCCGCACTCTATATGAGCGCTCCTCGGCATCTCCATCGTCACCGGCAGCCCGCACCCGCACGATCGCCTCAAACGATTCCCGGGTTCCCTCCACCACGGCCTGCAGGGCGGCGCTGAAGCGCTGTCGGTCATCTTCGACGATGAAGTCCACAAGCGACATCCCCACCACGCTGTCATCGCTTGCATATCCCAGCATCCCGGCGCTGTTGGGATTGGCGTAGCGAACGTCGCCGCCTGAGCCGAGTACCAGTATCGGATCCGGACTCGTTTCTGTCAGCTTGCGATATTGCTCCTCCGATTTCCTGACGCGCTCGTGCATCCGGGTCAATTCGGTGATGTCATGGAAGCTCTCGACCATGCCAGTGATGGAGCCGTCGGTGTCTTCAAAGGGCGCTGCAGACAGCAGGCAGGTGATCTGTCCCTCAGGAGTGGCGCGGACGCCTTCATGTTCTTCGATCCGCTCGCCGTTTATGACGCGGCGGAGGTGACACAGAGGGGTGTTACAATCGTCGCAGCCGAAAATATCGTAGCATTTCGCCCCCACGATCTGTTCAATCGGCCGGCCCACCATTTTCGCAAAGGCCTCGTTCGCCCGGATGACCGTATAATCGGCGTCCACGACACGTATCGCATCAGTCGCTGTGTGAAAAACCTGCTCAAGCTCCGCCTGGGCGCTTTTGATCAGTTCGCAGGCCTCGCGGCGGATCCGGACGTGGTAAGAAGCAAAGAAGGCAAACCCCAGAAACAAAGCGGTCATCAGGCTGCGCATAAGTGCCGCCCGATCCGGCACGTCGAGCACCAGCGCCTGCAGGTACGACGAATGTGCTGTGGCGATCCACCCCAGCAGGGCATGGCTCAGCCAAAAGAGCAGACATAATGCGAGCGCAACTGCAACAACTTTGTTCTCCGGTTTCATGACAACCCTCTGCATCATTTGCCGCCTGGCATCCCAAAAGCCGCCGTATCACTTCGGTGGTGAGTCACACTTCTCAATTATAGCACTATTGCGTACAGCATGTGTACTCGGGCACCCGTGCATCGTTAATGGAGGGATTTATGATCACTATAAAGGCGTATAGTCTTTCGGATTTTATTGATCGGTATCTGTCCCGACAGCGCCCGCGCCACGGCATTGAAGCCACAGTCCTTCATCATACCTATCGGCCCACGGCGTCAGACTATCAAGGTATAAAAACCATTCAGCAGATCCAGGCGTACCACCGCCACAGCCGTGGCTGGCGGGACATCGGCGCGAATGCATACGTGGCTCCGGACCGGAAAGTTTTCAACGCCCGGCCGCTATCATACAGCAACTACGCCCACGCGTATATCAGCCGACAGTGGGGTGACGTACCCGAAGACCTCCGCGAGCTGGCATATCCCGACAGGAATTTCCTGAATCGTCACGGCTTCGGCATCGAGACGATCGGCGACTTCGATTGCCAGGGCGTTGATCCTGTGCCGCCAGCCCTGGAGACCGCCCTGGATCTGGCCGCCGCCGTGCACCGGCTGTATGATCTTGAGCCGGAGCGGCTGTTTTTTCACCGTGACGCGGCGTACAAGACCTGCCCGGGCCGCAATATCGGGCGCGACTGGACACGCCGGCAGATCGCACAGCGGCTGCAGGCAGATGACACCGAACTTGAAATCCGTCTCCTCCCGGGCGGTGCACCGATTGACTGCCATCCAGCCCTCTCTGACGGCGTCACCCGCTGCGATCTGCGGCCCCTGGCGGAGACACTCGGATACACCGTCATCGCCGACACCATGGCCGACGACGGCGTCATCTATCTGCGCAGGCGCAAAAGCCCGTGATGCAGTTGTCTCAGTCGTTGCTGTAACACCACAGAATCTTTCGTGGCCTACAGAGCATCTGGAGTTTTCGTGAGATGAACAAAACTCGGGCTGGAAGCTGGCG
>JBKHJK010000313.1:0-4142 GCA_046538215.1 Armatimonadota bacterium | reverse complement strand
CTCGGCTGCAGCCGGGGCCGTCGAAATCCCCGGGCCGTCAAACGCGGAGCCGCCAAATTCCCGGTCCGCCACCGGTGCAAAAAACCGCCCGATGTCGACTGAGGACGAGTGTGAAGAGATTCGGCAACGTCTTCCCGGGCATCACGCAGATGCTGCTGCAGACTCAACTTCTTTGCGTCGGCACGATAATCCTCTGTCATTGCCTTATGGGGAGACAGTGGGTCAATATGTTGGGGTGGCCGGATTGTGCGGCGATATTTCTGTTTTCGATCTGAAGCTGGCCGGTGCAATCAAGGCTGTGGCCTGTGATTGTGCGTAACGTCCTTTTTCACGATTGAATCCACTCAAATTCATACGAGTGGCAGTTGCGCACCGGGAGAAAATGGTATCCCGGTGCGCATGACGTCACCGTGGGCCTAAAACCATTCGGCGTCTGTGGTTACAGGCTATCTTTCCTCGAAGCGCTCAAAGTCAATGTCTCCCTCGTAAGTGATGCCATCGCGGGTGTATTCGATGGTGCCTGAAAGGCCGTCTGCCTCGGTTGCGCCCATCTGCAAATTGAGCGTGATTGAATCGACACCTGCCTGTGCCGCGTCGTTGGTGGTGACGGTGATATTCGTCCCGTCCCGTGTCCAGTTGCCCTCAAATGCGATTGTGTCATCGCTGACACCGTCGGCGTCGGTGTCCACGTTGGCCCAGAATTGCGCACTGCCATCTGTAGGTGCCGCGTCACTGGCCTGTGCTCCAGAGGGTGCGTCTTCGACAGCCAGTGTCATAGCCATCAGTACAAGAACCGCGGCTGCTGCTTCGAGTGTTGCATCTCCGCCGTCCCAGGAGCCTGTGAACAGCCATGCGAGAAAAGCGGCGCCCCCATTGGAGCCGTGACAGCCGGCGAAGGTGACGACGAACGCCATCAGGATGGCCAGATAGATCCAGCGGTGCTTGCGAATCTGTGTCATGGACTTTTCCTCCCTGTGAGTGTTTGGGCGACACCTGAGTGTGCCCAGTAAGAGATGGATTTACCACCAATTTCTCCTACCCAGTTCGCCTTCGCCTGCACAATTCCTGCACAAATCTTTATTAAATATGCATTCTGATAAACTGACCCACGAAATACTCACTCTTATTACGTTTATTTTGAGGCTCACACATACTCACCGGCCGGTGTTTGAAATTGAGGAAGGAGGTCAACCCGCTGTGAGCAGGCAAATAGTTACAGCGCAACGCTGCGGCACCTGACCTTCATGGGGGAGCTGCTTCCATGCAGACCACCGTATTGACCCATAACATCGTCGTGACCATCGGGACACTTGCGCTTTTGGCAATCATTGGAGCGATACTGGACCGGCTGACCGATTGGGCGGTCCGCAGAATCAGCCAACTCACCCTCGACGACACAGGCGAATTCATGGGGCCCGAACGGACGGAGCAGGTGTCAGCGAGGATCCGGCAGGTGCTCCGGATGGTTCTGGGATTACTTGCCCTTGTCACGATCGGGGCCGCCGGATATTTTACCTGGCAGGGCACCGATCTCTGGGAGGTCCTCCGACAGAAGACGATCCGGCTTTCGCAGGGCTATTTCCAGGCGCTCGCGGTGGCGCTGGCGCAATTTATAGCTGTACTCATACTCCTGCGGCTGGTCGGGTGGCTGGGACGGCTGATCGCCGACTGGATTGTCCAGAGGCTGCAGGCGGCACAGATTGTCCGCGTCGATGACGAGCGTGTGAATCAGATCGGCGACCGGCTTCTTTCCACCATTCGCGCCCTGTTGTGGTATGCGGCCGGGATGATCGGCGCAGATCTATTCGGGTTCAGTGAGACGGGGACACTCGTCGTGGTGACCGCCCTGGAACTGGTGGTCGTCTACTGCCTGGTGCGCCTGCTGGCGCTGGTGCTGTCGGCCTCGGTCGATGGAATCTACCAGGGGCTGGTACACCACTGGGACGAAAAAGACGATCCACTGTACGAGAGCCGCAGCCGCATCGAAGAGCTGGCCTCCCGCATCAAAATGGCTCTCCGCTGGGTGGTGTACATTGCAGCCGTGTTGTATGTTGCCTCGCGGGTGATATTCGGCACCCTCGGCGTCGGGGAGCCAAATCTGGATCAAATCTTTTACGATCTGGCCATCAAGGCCGCCAAGGTCGTGGGGATTTTCATTGGCGCCATGCTCATCGTGGAGATTGGAGCCCTGGTCATTCAGCGCCTGTCCCGCCGCACCGAGGACGATGAGCTGGCGGCAAAGCGCGAGCAGACCATCATCCCGCTGCTGTCCAGCGTTTTGCGATATGTCGTGTACTTTATCGCCGCTGTCATGGCCCTCAATGTCTTCAATATGGACACTACGGCCATTCTCGCCGGAGCGGGTGTCGCCGGTGTTGCCATCGGCTTTGGAGCCCAGCATCTGATCAAAGACGTGGTCACCGGCTTTTTCATCCTCTTCGAAGGCTACTACTGGGTGGGGGACTGGATAGAGACCGACAACGGCGGTGGCATCGTTGAAGGCATCACCATACGGACGACGTGGATCCGGGACCGGGACGGGACAGTGCATATCATCCCAAACGGCCAGATCACGGCCCTGACCAGCTATTCGCGCGAATTCTGCAAATCCGTTGTCGAGGTCGGGGTCGCCTACGAGGGGGACCTGGAGCGAGCGGTCGAAATTACCGAGGATGTCATAGGCGACTTCGCCGACCATGAGCCTGATGTCACCGGCGAGCCCGAGATTCACGTGATGGCCTTCAACGCTTCTGATATCGGTCTGCGGATCCGGGTGCCGGTCCTGCCCAAACGACACGTCGCCGTCGGATCGAAAATCCGAAGACTCATCAAGAGAGCCTATGATGAAGCAGGCGTGGAGATACCGTTCTCGCGCCACGTCGTGCAGTTCGAGCAGGCCGACGGGACGCAGGTGGACGAGCTTCCCGTGCGGCTGGTTCACGACAGCCCGGAGCAATGATCTCCGGAGATTGCCAGTGAGGCCGGGAGCTGGCTGAAAGTGGCACAGTGTCCTGCATGTAATGGAAAACTGCCGCACCATGTACAGACCTGTCCGTATTGCGGGGCCGACACCACCTGGTGGCTCAGCCGCGAGGGTGAGGTGTACGGCCCCTATGACGAGCGGACGGTGCGATATATCCTGCAGGACAACCGCGCGACCGAAGAAGACCTTGCGATGATTGGCCGGCAGGGGCAGTGGCGTCCGCTGCGTAAGCTGCTTGAGCAAACGCCGGATGACCTCACCACCAAAGCTCCGCGAGCCACCCGGGAACGCTCCGGTGCGGCACAGGAAAGATACCGCCACTGGTCCGTCAGACAGTGGGGCATATTCGCTGCCGTGATGGTGGTCGTGTGCGCAGCGGCCGCGTGTGCTCTCGTCGGCCCCACGTACAGGGCCATCGCTACACGCGAGGCGGACGCGCGTTCCAGGGCAAACCTCGAACAAATATGGCTGGCTCTCAAGCTCCATGCCTCCTATCACAAGGGTCGTCTTCCACACCAGGGAGAATGGATCAAAACACTGGAGGGCTTCGCCGGTGATGAGACGCTGCGCAGTCAGGGCGGGCAGCGGTATTGGCTCAATGAAAAACTGGGAGGCAGGGGCCTTGCGGACCTTCCCGATCCGTCCACACTTATCGTCGCCGCTGAGCCGGGAGCGATGAGCGAAAAGCCCACCGACCGGAATTTGCTTTATTTGTATGCCGATGGACACATAGACGCCGCAAAGCCGGGTGAAGACACAGGCCGCACCGAACCGTGAGGGAGTCGCTTAACGGACATTGTCCCCGTGGATTCTGTGGATGATCTCGGTTGTGGAAGCGCCTTCGACACCGGGCAGCAGCACAATCTCGGCGCCGTAACCTTCGAGAAATTGGCGCTCGACCTGGTTTATGGTATCAATGGTGTAGTCGCCGCCCTTGACATAGACCTCCGGGCGGAGGACCTCCAGGAGCGGTATCACGTTTTCTGATTCGAAGACGGTGATGTAATCCACACATTGCAGAGCGGCCAGCACCTGCAGGCGGTCGCGCTGCTGCAGCACCGGTCGGCCAGTTCCCTTGATCTTCCGGACAGACTCATCGCTGTTGAGGGCGAGGATAAAGCGATCTGCACACGAGGCGGCCTGCCGAAGATATTTCACG
>JBKHJK010000312.1:0-4154 GCA_046538215.1 Armatimonadota bacterium | reverse complement strand
GTGATGGTACGTCTGAGCGATTGACGGGCGATGGTCAGGTACGAAAAAGACCGGGACATCCGCCCGGTCATTTCACGGCCCATGAAGGTGAAGGCGAGGCTACGCCTTTTGCACCTTGTTGGCCTTGATGCACGAGGTGCAGACGTACGTCCGTTTCGTTGCGCCATTTGGAGTCTTGATACGAATTCGCTGCAGGTTTGCGTTGAACTTCCGCTTATTCTTCCTCTCCGAAGCGCTGACCTGGTGCCCGATGCTGGCCGATTTGCCGCATATTTCACAAGATTTTGCCACTGCTTTCAATCCCTTCACAAACAAAGTGTCGGCGTATGATGTCCGACACGAGAATTGTCTTTAACACATCAGGCAGTTAGTATAACACAATGTCGAACAGTGACGCAAGACGTGACAGTATGCCACAGAGCACCCCGTACGGCCCCCAGCGCCGTGCAGAAGAGCCGCTGCAGTGCCCGCAGCCGGGCCGCTCGCGACCGGGTCGCATCTCGGGAACAGCACTGCCCTTTGGAGTCCATTTGTCCAACGGCGCGTACGGCAGTGCCAGCAACCTCCACCTGATTTATGGAGGCGCCAACATCCTCGGACTCGGCGCCATCGCACTGGTCATCACCTATATTGAAACCTGGCTCGTGCAGACTTTTGTGGGTGTGCCGCTGCCGGCGTATCTTCTGGGTGTGACCGCACAGGTCCCCGGCCCTGACGCGCAGGTCTGGAGTGCCCTGATCAATATCCTGCCCTTCGTGAACTTCCTGTTGATTTTGCGGATGTCATCACTGGCAGGCTATCATGCCGCCGAACACAAGGTCGTCACCACCATCGAACGCTACGGGTATGCCACCTATGAGCTCGCCAAAGAGATGCCAAGGGTGCATCCGCGGTGTGGCACGGTGCTGTTGCTGGGTATTTTGCCCGTGCTTCTGGTGGCCATTCCGCTGCTTTATATCGAGCCCGTCTGGGCCCTCGTGGTGGCCATTGTCGGATGGTTCCTGCGGTATCACACCGGCTTTTTCGTGCAAAACTACTTCACCACAAAAACACCGACACCCAAGCAACTGAAGGCCGGTCTTCACGCAGGCAACACACTGCTCGAACGGTGGCGCGAGGATCCGCACAAGAAGGTGCCGTGGCTGAAGTCGCTGTGGATCCGCGGCATTCCACAGATGGTTATCGGCCTGGTGATCATGAGCCGGGTGCTCAGCCTCGTGTACGATCATCTCCATATCTGGCTCGATTTCTGACTGAACTGTAAAGAGGATATCCATGATACGCGAAGCACTGAAGGCGATACTCGCTGCTGCGCTGAATACCGTAGCACACGATGACGACAGCGGCGTGCTTTCCGGCGCCGATATTGAACTCACCGATCCCCCCTCTGCAGACATGGGCGACTTCTCCACCAACCTCGCCCTGGTGTATGCTACAAAGGCGGGGATGTCACCGCGGGACCTGGCCGGGAAAATTGTTGATGCCGTCGAACCCGGTGAGCTTGCCATTGACCGGCTGGAGGTGGCCGGTCCCGGCTTCATCAACATCTTCCTGAACGATGACTGGCTGTACGAGACGATCGCCGAGATCCTGCAGACACAGGAGGAGTATGGCCGCCGCGACCTCGGCGAGGGCCGCCGGATGCAGGTCGAGTTTGTCTCCGCAAACCCCGTCGGACCCATCCACATCGGCAACGCCCGGGGCGCACCCTACGGCGATGTCGTCGCCTCCATGCTGGAGGCCCTGGGCTACGAGGTCGAGCGCGAGTATTACGTCAACGACGGGCCCAACAACACCCAGGCGCTGAAGTTTGGCCGCTCCGTCCGCGCACGGTATTTGCAGGCACTCGGCCACGACGCACAGCTCCCCGAAGACGGCTACCGCGGCGATTATGTCACCGAGATGGGACAGCAGCTTGCTGAAGACGCCGGCGGCAAATACGCCGACCTGCCTGATGACGACGAGACCGCCTACATCTTCTTTCAGCTCATGGAAGAAGACATCGTAAAGCAGGCCCGCGAGGACCTCTCCGATTTCGGCATCGAATATGATGTGTGGTTCACCGAGCAGTCGCTGTATGACACCGGGGCGGTAGCCGAAGAGATTGAAAGCCTCCGCGAGATGGATATGGCGTATGACAAAGACGGCGCCGTGTGGCTGAAGACCGAAGAGTTCGGGGATGACCAGGACCGTGTGCTGGTGCGCAGCAATGGCAACCCCACCTACATCGCCTCCGACGCCGCGTATGCCGCCAATAAGTTCTCTCGCGGCTTCGACCATCTCATCTACGTTTTCGGCCCCGATCACGCCGGATACGTCCCCCGGCTGAGGGCTGTGCTGGCGGCATGTGGCTTCGAGCTGGACCGGGTGGAGATGATCGTCCACCAGACCGTTCGACTCCAGCGCGGTGGCGAGCCGGTGAAACTCGCCAAGCGCGAGGGGAAAATCTACTCCGTCCGCGATCTTATCGAAGAGGTTGGAGCCGACGCCGCGCGCTTCTTCTTCCTCATGCGCTCCATCGAGTCACACCTCGACTTCGACCTCGAGCTCGCCAAGCGGCAGACCGAAGAAAACCCTGTCTATTACGTCCAGTACGCCCACGCGCGGATCTGCAGCATCGAGCGGCAGGCCGAAGAGACCGGATTTGACTTTGCCGAAAGCCCCAATCTCACCCTGCTGACAGAAGACGCCGAGAAGATCCTGATGCGCAAGCTGGCCGATTATCCGCACGAGCTGCAGGAGGCCGCCGCCGAGCGAGCGCCACACCGTCTCACCAACTACCTGCGCGAACTCACCCAGACCTTCCACCAGTTCTACACCCACTGCCAGGTCCTGGATGCCGATGACACGAAAACCTCCACCGCCCGCATGGCGCTGTGTGAGGCCACGCGGCAGGTCATCCGCAACTGTCTGCATATTCTGGGGATTTCAGCGCCCAAGCGCATGTAGAGAGCCCGACAAACAGGTGACGGTACACAGGAGCATCCTATCCGTACACGCCTATCCTGTGCGTTGTTGCAGCATCCACAGCATCCATGGGAGACTGCATGACAGACGATCGCATGACAGCCAACGCCTGCCCCCAATGGGTTTACTGGCTCTATCACGCCTTTTATCTCTCCTGCGGTATCGCCGCCACGTGGTACGTGTTCAACACCTCCGGCGTGCCTTCGGTCTCCCCCTACTGGATTGTGGCCGCTGTAGCCATCGGACGCGGCGCGGACCTTCTTTCCACCGTTCTGGGCTTCAGGGATGTCGGTGGGCGGTACCTGAGCGAAACAGCACCAATGATCGGGCCGCGCCCTGAAGAAGGGCTGCTGAGAGATGTCATCATCTTGCAGTTTGCCGCGTGGAGTCTCATCGCTCTGGCGGTGTGGTATTTTTGGCCACCGGTGGGATGGGCGGTGGCTTTCACAATTTGCGTTACAGGCTGTGCCGTCAGCGTCTCCAATAACTGGCGATCCCTCACGACGACTCTCGGTGTGAAACTGCATTCAGCAATACGGCGAGTTCGCCTGCTGCTGCCGATCGAGTTCCCTGCTTTTTACGACTGCGGACTTCGCGATGCAGCGCTGGAGGCCGTCCGGCAGGGCGATTTTGAGACCGGAGTAAAGCTGTGGGATCGCGCCCACCAGGCGGCCAGGGAATACCATGAGGCAATGACTGTACGATCTTTCACCCGAGCTGTAGAGTGGTTGGCTCCGCTCACCTCGGTTGTCCTCAGTGCGCTTCTGGCTCTCATCGCCGCCGCAACGATCACTCCGGCTGCAATCGGCATTCACGCCACCGGAGAATGGGCGGCCGTGCTTGTGGGCGGATGCGTCATCCTCTGTTCGCTGCCCGGCATCCGGTGGGTCGGTATCCCTGCGCTGCTTTATGTGTGGTGCGTGGGAAAGGATGTGTGCTCACTTGCAGCCGGGGGGATCCTGCATGCTGTGAATTGGTCCGAGCCGTGGACGTGGCCTTTGCTCATGGTGGGGGCGGCGGCGGCCATAGACATCATCATCATGGTGCTGGCCCGCGTTTACACCCCAGTCACCTACACCGGCGAAAACCGATAGAAAAAAGCATCGCACCGGCGCCCGGGATGCCGAAGATTCCCCCTCACTGTCCGGCCATCTGACAAGAGGTATTCGCACAGATGCCGCGAAAAT
>JBKHJK010000311.1:0-4165 GCA_046538215.1 Armatimonadota bacterium | reverse complement strand
ATATAGGGCAGATCAATCGCGCGTGAAAGCTGCTGGACCGCCTGCTCCCACTCCTTTTGGGCCATGAGGCCGTCGCGGGTGAGATTGCTCTGCACGATTTCATCTATCTTTTCACGGGTGGCGGTGACGAGTTCTTCGATTTGCGCTCCGAATTCAGTGTGATTTTTTGCGTATCGCTTCAGTGCGGGAAGCCTGCTGGCCACGAGGTCAACAATCTGCGGCCGGGGCTGGATTGAAACGGGCACCGTCTGGCGCAGAAGTGTATCCTCTTCGAGCGACTGCGTGATTTGCACTTCCCGCTCGCTGCCATCCACGATTCTATACTGCACCGTGTACTGGATATTATCTTCATTCGGCGCGTCTGCACCGTCCCGTGTCACTGGTTGCACGACTGCAGGGGGGTAGTCCCACGGTGCAGGAGTCCCGGCGGGCCATTCGTGGACGATATGCACATCGGCAGCAGTGCCCTGCGGCCCCGACAGGCTGATTTCATTGAGCCCGAACATCGGCTCCCGGAGCATTGTCAGCGAAGGGACTGCCGGCAGATCGGTGAAAACCAGCTCCCCGAAGCGTTCAGGCTGCGGAAACGCACCGTAGGTCGGGGCCCAGGTGCTGAGCTCCTCCTGCACCCTGCGCTCCCTGCACACGTTGAAGCCCCAGGTCTCACCTGTCTCAGGGGCTCCACCCAGATCGGCGAAGGGTATGGCACATTCAACCCACCAGGCGTCATCACCTGTATCTGCTGCCACCTGGATATCTGCATCCCAGTCTTTACCGGTCTCAGATTCGCGGTCGAACACGGTGCCACGAGGGTTGATGACGACCTGGTGGAAGGTCTGATGATCGTGATTGGTGTCGATAAAGAATTCGATGCAATCGTCCTGCCACACGCGAGCGTCTCTGTCGGTCTGCTCCATCGCAAGTGCGGAGGGCTTCGGTTCATCACACCTGACAGCGATGTACAGATAGGCGGCATCGAAGCAGACGAGCGCCTCGGTTTGCGGCCTGGCCAGTCGCGTCATGTCAGGTGTCACGAAATGGGTCAAACGGGCGCACGCAGGGCTCTGCCAGCAGGCGTCATTCAACTCGCCGTCAATGGCCGGTGGATCTCCGGCGGGGCCGGCTGCCCCCAGATTGCGCGCCGGTGTTTCAGCGCTCAAACCAGGGTAACAGCACAGCAATACAAACAGCCATACAGCAGCGATCTTGCGCATGAATGCTTTCTCCTCATGGTACTGATGTGTATGATCGGGGGCGGGGATATCCCAGTGACACTATCCCACATCTTGTGCACAGGGAAACCAGGACAGGTGGCACCCGTGGTGATGATTTTCCTTCGCTCCAGAGCCCGGACGATTCCGAACGCCGGTGCCGTGTGCTGGTGCTGAAAAGTCTCCAGGGCGTTACCTCTGTTTCACCGGGACCCCGCTACTCCATGGGCGGGACCTCCCACGAGTACAGATGCGCACCGTGGGGGCCGGCGGCGAAATACAGGCGGCCATCCAGGTACGCTCCCCCCTGCCCGAGGCCAAATGGAGTCTCCACGAGCATCGTCACCTCGTAGGTGTCGGTATCGAGTTGCGCGATAGCGTCGGTGAAGAGAATAAGAATGCGGTCGTCGGGCGTATTGACGAAGATCCGGGGGCCCTGCTGATAGACCGTGCTCCCGAAATCTTCTTCGAGGTCCGCCAGGTGCACGATAGCTTTCTCAACGGGATCGAACACAAACAGGCGTGTGCGATCAATGATACCAAAGACCTTTCCGTCCGGCCCCATAATCATGTCATCGTACCGCCCGGCGCCCTCCACCACCGCCTCATGCCACTGGATTTCTTTTGTCTCCAGGTCGAGGATGTAAAGCTCGGCGTCACCCTCCGCCTTCCGAACACCACCGTTGGACGGGTCGGGCGTTGTTCCCCCGAGAATCTTGCCATCAGAAAGTCCGACGAGACTCATCGTTGAATGCCACGGGATGAGCTCGTCGTGTGTCACGATCTGTGCGGTGTCAGTTTCCCGGTCATAGAACGTCAGCGCGCCGCCTGTGCAGCCGTAGCCGGGTTTGCCACCGAGAATAACGTGGCGGCCGTCAGGGTGAGCCAGCAGCGCATACGGGCGCCCCAGATGAGGGGCGGCATACGTTCCCGGCAGCCAGCGAGGATTAGATTCGGGATTGTCTCTTTCGGTCGGTACCCATGGCATGGCCGGATTCCATTCGAGCATCTCACCCTTCGTGTAGGTGCCGATATAAACAAGCTCATCCGTGGCTGTTACCGTATTCCACTGCCGATAACAATCGCGCATGGTCCATTCGTCGGTTGTCGGGTTGTAACTGAAGAAGCGGTGGGGGATATAGGTTCCACCGGCGATTGTTCCGGCGGGGGTGGCAGTGACTCCCATCGCCGCTCCACCCTCCGCATCGAGTTCGAAGTGCATCTCGCGCGCTTCGCCGGTTTCGGGGTTCTCGACGATGAGGCGGCCCTCTATAAGGTCCAGCTCCCTGACGCGTTCGCCGTTGGGCAGCTTGCGGTGGCGAAGCCCCTGCGAACCAGCAATAATCGGCCTGTGGTCAATATCCGGCTCTTCGTCAAGCTTTGTCGCCTCACCCTCATACAGCTCATACCACTGTTTGCTGCCGTCCTGCAGGAGTGTGTGTCCATAAACCTTCCCGTTGCGGTCGCGGTAAACTGGATGTCGGCCGCGGACAGATTGCGATGTCCCCACAATCTCATGTTCCGGGACGACCGGGGATGCTTCACCAGTGTCAGGGTTCAGCATAACGAGCTGCCCCGCGGCGAGCCCGATGCCCACATATATCCAGCCGCTGTCATCAGCCGCGATGTGCTGGGGAAATTGTCTCGACGGATGCTTGTTTACGGAGCCATACTCGCGGAACTCGCCGGTCCGGGGATTGTAGCTGACAACATCGCTGTTGGGGGAAAGGGCTGCCCAGATGACCCCGCTGTCATCCTCGGTCATGCTTCGGGCCCGCCTGGCGTCATCAGGGCCTCTTTGCACAACCGTGAACTCGCGTTTGTGGGGGTCAAATTCCATGAAGTGACCGCCGAAATAGGTGTAATACCTCCCGTTGCTCCCCAGGATTGAGGCGAACGGGCAGTCACTGCTGATGGGACGGGGTATTTCTTCGATCTCTCCTGTCACAGCGTCAATGACGCCGAGTGCGTAGGCGTAGCGGTGATCGAAGAGCCAGACCAGTATGACGCTGCGGCCCTCGCCGTCTTCAGTGCAGACCATGCCACGGTTTTCTGCAACCCGTGAAAAGGGGCCGTGATCCCGGAAGCCATCGCCGAGGTCCCGCGTCTGAGCAGGCACGGTCTGTGCCCCGACAAAGACCGGCAGCAACGCACAAAACAGCACTGGCGCCAGGATTGATACCTGCGAAACGGCCATCATCTGATCTATGCACCGAACCATTGTGTTCCCCTCTCAGAACAGAAACCATCTGCGCTGCGCCTGGAGCCTCATTCCTCCAGAGGCGGAACCTCCCACGAATACAGGTGTGCGCCGTGCGAGCCTCCACCGAAATACAGGCGACCGTCCACATACGCCCCACCGTTCCCCAGGCGGTTGGGCGCTTCGGCCACCATGGTGACGTCATAGGTGCGAGGGTGAAGCTGAGCGACGCCGCTGCGGAACAGAACAAAGATGCGGCCATCCGGGGTCGGCACAAAGATCTGCGGGCCCTGTTGATAGACCGTCTGCCCGAACTCCTCCCGCAGGTCGTGCTGGTAGATCACAGCCCGCTGGGCCGGATCAAATACAAAGAAAATCCCACCCTCAGCAGTGCCGAAGACCTTCCCGTCGGGGCCCACGATCAGGTCATCGTATCTTTCGACCCCTTCAAGAAGCTCCTCATGCCAGATGATCTCTCTGCTGTCCATCTCCAGGATATACAACTCGGCGTCGTTCTCCGCCTTTTTCACGCCCCCGTTTGCCGGCCGAGTTGAAGTCCCGCCGAGGACTGTCCCATCCGGTAGTGCCGCCAGACACATGGTGAAATGCCAGGGAATGAGGTCCTCGTGGGTAAGCAGCTCGGCCGTCTCGGTCTGCCTGTCATAGAAGACAAGGCCACCACCGGCATACCCGTAGTCCGGCATTCCCCCCATAATGACATGGCGCTCATCGGGATGTGCAAGCACCGTGTAGG
>JBKHJK010000310.1:0-4167 GCA_046538215.1 Armatimonadota bacterium | reverse complement strand
GCAAAAATCACCGCCAGACTGATGATGACGATGATGCCGACATTCCGGAACATTGCACTGGCTTTCTCCGACTTTCGCATGCCCCTGTTGCCCCTTTTATCACTACGCCCGGCAGTTTGGTGGTAGTATAACACGAGCGACGGAGGTAAAAAAGGATTCATCTGCTCAATGCTCCTGCGCGTGTTCGTCTCCGCCCTGCCGGTGTTCAGCACCTGTTCGTCCGATCCTGCGCCATCACTGCTGCGTTGCAGAACTCTCTTACCGACGCTGCCTTGTTGTTGGGAGTTCAATGCAGTATCATGTGCCGACGAATGACAAAACGCTCCCATTCTCCCTTATGAAGGCGTTGCAGATGACCGAACCTGTTGAAGACGTTGATGAAGAAACTCGGCCCCTGGGTTTTGAGACCCATCTTTATATTCTGTCGGCAATGTTCTTTTTTATCTTTATGGGCGCCGGGGCCCAGCAGGCGTACCTGGTCCCATATCTTCGCGACGTCACCGGTTGGTCCGGCGTTATGGCCGGTGGTGTGGTCGCGACTGTGTATGTTTCGATGCTGATATTCCGCCTGGCGAATGTGTATCTGTTCCCGCACTGGTCCGACCGGCGCTTCACCATCGTAGGGTCAGTTTCATATCTCTTTTTCACTGTCGCGATGTTTGCGGTGGCGTACCTGCAGTCTTACGCCGTCATCCTCGCTTCGGCGTTTCTGTGGGGCGCGGGCGCGGCGATGATGTGGACCGGTACAGCCATGCAGACCCTGAGCATCTCTGACCGGGCCGAAAACCGACACGGTACCGGCATGGGCATCCTCTATTCCTCCACCCACGCCGGCTGGCTCATCGGGGCGATACTGCTGGGTAATATCTACCACGCCGTCACCGCTGACACGGCCCAGGTGCTGTACGCCGTCGCCGCCGGGATCACGCTCATCGGAAATGTGCTGTCACTGTTCATCCCCGCCACTGGCCAGGCCCTGCGTGAAACCCCGGCATTTGTTGACCTCATGGCGATGGTTGTCAGGGGTCGCGCGCTCATCTCCGGAGTGCTGCAATTTACCTCCGCGCTGGGTTACGGGCTGTTTCTGGGCATCTTCAGCGCATATATGAAGGAGCAGTTCGGCACCGAGTGGATCTGGCTGGCCGTCGCGCTGTACCCGGCCACCCGGATGGTGATGAGTTTTGCCAGCGGGTATCTGACTGATCACGTCGGCCACTCCCCGGTCCTGTCGGGCGGTTTTCTGATCGGTGCCGCGGGTCTCATTGTAACGGTTATGTGGCAAAGTCCTTTCGCAGCGAGTATCACCGGCTTCACACTCGGACTTCTCGGCAGCACCGTCCCGGTGGTTGCAGCCGCCATTGTCGGGGATGCCTCCGATACCGGCCGGCGGCCACTGAGCTATGGTATCGTGTTCGGCTGGCGCGACCTCGGTGTTGCCGTCGCCGCCATCGGCTCCAATATCATCGGCGTACAGTTCGAGATGCACACTGTGTTTGTGGTGTTCGCGTACGTCTTTGCCGCCTGTGCGCTGCTGTCGGTGTACCTCGCCCGCTTTGCCGACCAGGAACTGTAATGCCTGCGGGCAGGGAGACTGACCGTAACCGGCGAATAGGCCAGTAAGCGTACAATCTCCACATCTACAGTGACCTGACATGCGATTGGTGCTGTCCGGGTACTACGGCTTCGGCAACACGGGCGACGAGGCGATTCTTGAGGCCACCATGGCCGGGCTGAAAGAGCGGCTCCCGTCCGCGCAGTTTACGGTGCTGTCCAATGCTCCGGAGGAAACCATCGAACGCTTCGGCGTCACCGCGGTGAATCGCTGGAGCCTGCCCACCCAGGTTGCACAACTCTATCGCGCCGATCTGTTCATCCAGGGCGGCGGGGGGCTGTACCAGGACACCACCAGCAAGCTCTCCCCCATGTATTACTTCAACCAGCTCGTACTGTCCCGGCTGCTGCAGACGCCCTTCGTGATTTTTGCCCAGGGCATTGGTCCCATTCAAAGCACGTTTTTGCAGGGCACCATCGTCCGCAACTTCGCCCGCGCACGGCTGATCACCGTGCGTGACGCCCAGTCTGCTGATGTACTGCGCGCCTGGCGGCTGAAATCGCCCGAGCCGATCATCACCGCCGACCCCGTTCTCACCATGGAGCCGTGCAGCGACGAGCGGCTCGATGAACTTCTTGCGGCCCTGCGGCTCTCACGGGGAAGCTACACGCTTCTTGCACTTCGTTCGTGGCCGGAAAGCGAACACGCCTATGAAGCCATTTGCGAATGGCTCGGGGAGATAAACCGCCCGGTTCTTCTGCTGCCCTTTCAGGATGATCGCGACCGCCCGATCGCCGAGTCCGTGCGGGATGAGGTTGGTGGGGAGCACCTGCACATCCCCCCCGCGGCGTATGAACCGCGAGAAATCATGGGGCTGATCCGGGCAGCGGACATCGTTCTGGCGATGCGGCTGCATGCGATGATCATGGCGTGCGCGGTGGGGACACCGGCGGCCGGGATTTCGTACGATCCCAAGGTCAACGCATTCTGTCACCGCAGCGGGCAGCCGGTAATGGACATCCGCCTGGTGGAACGCGGCGCCACCAATGACCTCATTTCCGCGGCCCGCGACAGTTTTGATCGTGTGCTTGAGCGGCGGGAGGATCTGATTGCCCAGGCCCGGCGCAATTTCACCCTTGTCGAGAGAGTCTGTGAGGAGCTCGGCCTGCGATGACTTCCAGCAACGCCGAAACTGACACACGCGCCGGTGCGTATATTCTCATCATCAGCGTTCCCCAGGAGTTCACAACGCGCGTCGGCGCACTCGGTCCACTCGTTTTCCGGGCCGGCGGTTACGCGTATGTCGGCTCTGCCATGAATGGACTTCAACAGCGTGTCCAGCGCCATCTGAGTGATGATAAGAAGAAACACTGGCACATTGATTACCTGCTGGAAGACGCCGCGGTGGCCGATGTCGTAACCATCCCCTCCGGGCGCCGCATTGAGTGTGAACTCGCCCGAAAGCTGTCACAACTGGCCGCCTCTGTTCCCGGCTTTGGCGCCTCCGACTGCGATTGCTCCAGCCACCTGTTCTACGAGCCCGACGTTGTGCAGCTGCGCGAGATGGTGGATGAGGCTGTGTCGCACCTCCGGGCCTCAAAGTGTTGACGAGTGCTTTGCAGCCAGCTCCTGACGGGTCCATGCCGGCTTGAACGTCCAGCTCAACAGGCGAGTCTCAGCGAAAATCCAGCTCAAGTCCATATCGGGCGGATGGATAGACCAGCCCCGAATGCGCTGCTCCACCTTTTCCACCAACCGATCGGCCACCGCCGGATACGGCTCTGAAACATCCAGTGTGAGTGCATCCGGTCCCGGGCGCCCGGCGATCAGCAGCGCAAGCCCGACGAAGTATTCGGAGGCATGAAGCTGCCTGTCCCCCACCGGAACCGCCGCCGGGACGTGACCGGACGCCTGCATTTGTGCTTTCACCACCGGTACCGTCGCCCGCAGGTCATCTGCTGTTACCTCTATTGGCTCCAACTCTTCCGGCAGACGCTCCGGGCTCATCAGCTCGGCACGCGCGAAATGTGAGGCCGTCTCATCCGCAAGATAGTCCAGCATCAGCCCCATGATCTCCGCCGCAGTCAACAGATCTGTGTGAATGACCGCATGATGATCAGCGACCCGCTCGGCCACTGCTTTTACTTCCTCCCGCGAGACACCCGGGATTTGTGCGGTGTACCGGGCGACGAGATCCGAAAAACCAATGACCTTGAAGCGCTCATCCGCGGCCGCCCACTCTATGACCCGCCGGACGTTTTTGCGCGCAGTCTGCTCCTGCGACACGGTGATCGCTTCAGGCATCTGGAGCCTGTGGCGCGGGGTGACCTGTCCGTCGGCGAAATTGTTGATATCCCAGAAGCTGTGGTGCACCACGCGGGTCGGATGGCCCACAAAGAGGCCCAGATAGCACACATCCTCGGCGATACGTCGCTCGGCCTGTCTCCGGTACTCCTCAAATGCTTTACCGAAGGCGTCGTCATCATGATAGGTGGCATCAAGCCCGCCGAAGAAGTCGGCGACATTCAGGCCTCCGGCAAACCAGCACGGCCGCGTTTTGTCGCCATCCCATATCGGGCTGTAATGCAGGGCCTGTCCGCGTCTTCCCAGCAGTC
>JBKHJK010000309.1:0-4169 GCA_046538215.1 Armatimonadota bacterium | reverse complement strand
GAATACCTCCGCGAGACCGGATACAACACCAGGCACACCGGCAAATGCCACGTGGGGACCACGAAGTTCATGGACGCATTCGGCGAAAATGACAGCCCGTGGGACCGCTGGGCGCCGCCGATGGATGATGACGACGATTACCTGCGCCACCTGCGACAGATGGGCGCGACACCACCGGTGTGGCCGGAGCCGCTGCAGGGTCTGCGACCGGACCGGAAGACACCCGGCAACAGCTACGGCGGATGGGTGCAGCAGGCGGATGGCAGCGAGCTTCCGGAAGAGGCCACCTACAGCCAGTACCTTTCATGGAGGGCCTCCCAGCAGATACAGAGCGCGCAGATGCAGGACGGGCCGCTGTATCTGCAGGTGGATTTCTTCGCCCCCCACCAGCCGTTCTTCGTGCCCGGAGCCTACCGGGAGCGCGCCCGGGAACTGCAGGAGCATATCGAGCTTCCAGAGAGCTACTACGACGCCATCGGTGACGGTATCGAGGGGCTGCCGAGGGTCTATGATTTCTACATGCGTAACTGGGGGCTTTACCGGGAGAGCACCGCTGAAACCTACATGCTTTTGAACTTCCTGCAGATCGAGGCTCTCGATGCGGCCATCGGCAGGATGCTGGATGCCCTCGATGAGGCGGGGATGTATGATGATTCGATGATTATTTTCATCGGCGACCACGGGGAAATGAACTGCCACCGGGCGCTGGTGGATAAGGGCGTCTATGGTCATCCGCGGGTCTGCCGCGTGCCCCTGGCGGTGAAACCGGCGGGAGAGAAGCCCGGCGAGGTTGCTGACAGCTTTGTGTCACTGCTGGACCTGGCGCCGACGATTTTCGATGTGGCCGGTGTGGATGTTCCCGAGCGGCTGGATGGCGAATCGCTGCTGCCGTTTATCAGCGGAGAGAAGACACAGCGTGATGAGCCGTTTATCTTCGAAGCGGGCTGGCACACGGCTCCGAATCCGGCCGTCTCCACCTTCGCCGAACTCGACAGCGGGCAGTTCATGTACACCTACAACCTGACCTCCGAGTACGATGAGCTGTACGACCTGCAGGATCCGGATTATCCGAACCTCGCCCAGGATGCGGTGTATGCGCAGGAGAAGGCGGAGATGATTCGGAGGCTGGGGGCGTTTTTAGAGGGTGACCAGCGGTGGACGTGTTACTGGCACACCTTCCGGCTGGATAAGTGGGAGCATTTCGATCTTGGCTCCGGCGACATGCAGATGTTCAAGCCACAGTAGGACGGAATGTGGAGGCGAAATCCGCTCCTAATCCAGCGGCTTGACGGCCAGGCAGAGCTTCTCCTTTTCTGAGCGGTGGCAGGTAAAGGCCATTTCGTGCACGCGCTTGATGACCTCAATATCGGCGCGGACGGGCTGGCCTCTGAGGATTGCCCTGACGAAGCTATTGATGGAAGCGCGCATCCCCGCGAAGCCGTACACGGGCTCGGCTGGCGGCACCTCGGTCTCCTGCCAGCCCTCGCCCTCCTGGAGCCAGTGGAGATGCCCATGCCACAGGTCGGCGTGGATTTCCCCGGCGCTGCCGAGGATGGCGAGACTGGTCTCCTGCCCCTCGGGACAGATGAGTGAGAACTCCAGCTGCCCGACGCGGTCGCCGGCATAGGTCAGGGTGGCGCAGCCGTAATCCATGATATCGCCGCTGCGGTCATACCCGCCGGTGACCCAGGCCTTCTCGGGCCGGTATCCGAACACGGCGTCCAGCACATCGAGATACCAGCAGCCCAGCCACAAAAAGAACCCCTGTCCCTGGATCTCTTCGAGCCACCTGGAACCCTCGTAATGCCAGTCACACCACAGCCGCATTTTGGCCATCCGCACATCGCCGATGGCGCCGTCTTCGAGCATCTGCAGGGCGCGGTGAAGCACCGGCACATACCGTAGCTCGTGGTCTATCTGTACGATGCATTCGGCTTCCCGGAGGGCCTTTAATACTTCGGCGGCCTTCATGGCGTGCAGGGCCATGGGCGGCTCAAAGAACAGGTGCTTGCCGGATTGTGCGGCGGCGATTGTTGCATCCGCGTGCAGGGGGTTGGGGAGGGCGAGCATCACCGCATCAACGCCATCATCGGCCAGCAGGTCGTTGTAATCGGTGTAGCAGGTGACTGCGTCGCCGAACTGCTCGCGTGCGTAGTCGTGGGTTGCCTCGGTGCGTGCTGCAACCGCTACGACCTCGGCTTCGTCTATGGCCTGAAGTGTCGGGACATACGCCTGCCTGGGCCAGTCCCCCAGCCCTATCAGTCCGATGCGCACTGTGTCCATGGCTGTGCCTCCCGTGAAACGGCCTGTTTCGTGTCGGTTTGTTTGTTGTGAAATGGTGCCTTATTGAGACTAACCCACGAACACCTGAAGAAGAACAACAGAGTCCGTGGCTCAGCCTTTGGAGTTTGATAAACGATAATCAAACCTCCCCGTAGCTGGCATACGACGCCAGCATTTAAAGTTTGATATACGGCAATCAAACCTTCCCGTGGCTCGGCCTGCGATTTGAGTCGTTGGTTGTTACAAATCGCAGGTGGCGACGTTCTTTGTCGCCAGCTTCCAGCCCGAGTCAGGGCACAGCTATCCGTTGCGACTCAACCCCTAGTTTTCACAACAGGCCTGTTTTGCAGGTAGATGTGGAACGTAACATGCAAGCGAATAACTCGGGCTGGAAGCTGACAATTGAAAACGACGACATCAATTGTCACCCCGGCGCCATAAACTAATGACTACATGGCACCGGGGCCGAGCCACGGAGGTTGGGCTGTTGTTTGTCAAACTCAAAAGGGCTCATTTACGAAGATGTTTGGGTGTTCTTTGTCAAACTGCACCGAGTTCTCGCCAGCCACGGCAAGTTTTTCAGAAGCTTATGAGCGTCTTTATGATGTCCACATTGACGCTGGGGCCAAGCGTGCGCCGAACATCCTGGTGCCATCATTGACACGATTCGGCGAAAGTCTGCGAATACCTGCCTGCGCGGGAGGGCACGATGTTTTGTGTGACGAATATATCAATAGGCTTGAGATTGTATGAGGAGGGTTGAGAATGCGCGAATGCAGGCTTTTTATAAATGGTGAATACTGTGACGCCGCCAGTGGTGAAACCTACGAATCTATCAATCCGGCCACGGGTGAGGCGGTCGCGGAGGTGGCAAAGGGAGGCGCCGAAGATGTCGCGCGCGCGTGTGCATCGGCGCAGGCGGCCTTTGACGGACAATGGGGGGCGATGACCTGCGCGGAGCGGGCGACGATCATCCGTGGCGCCGCAAACTGCATCCTCGAACGCGCCGAGGAGTTTGCGCAGACGGAGATGCTCGATGTGGGCAAACCGATCACCGAGGCGCGCAACATTGACGCCCCCGTGGCAGCGATGTATCTGGACTGGTACGCGAACGTCACCGACCAGCCGGAGGGAGAGGCGATCCCGATCCCCAATCCTGCCCAGACGGATTTCACCCGGTATGAGCCCTACGGCGTGGTCAGCGCGATTTCTCCGTGGAACTTCCCGCTTTTCCTGGCGATTTTGAAGATCGGCGCGGGGCTGGCCACCGGCAACAGCGTGGTGGCAAAACCCGCCAGCGTCACGCCCATGAGCACCACGATGGTCTGTGAATGCTTCGCCGAAGCCGGGCTTCCCGCGGGTGCGCTGAATGTGATCACCGGGCCCGGATCGGAGGTAGGTGAGGCGATGGTGACCGACCCGCATGTGGGGATGGTCAGCTTCACCGGCTCGACGGCGGTGGGGCGGCGGATCATCGAGCTGTCGGCGCAGAATATCACCGACACCTCCATGGAGCTTGGGGGCAAGTCGCCGAATATTATCTTCGAAGACGCCGATTTCGACCAGGCGGTCGCGGGAGCGGTTTTCGGGCTGCTTCTGAACAACGGCCAGAACTGCATCGCCGGAACGCGACTGCTGGTGGAGGATTCTATCTACGATGACATTGTCGCAGCCGTCGCCGATAAGCTGTCCTCGCTGGTGGTGGGCGATCCGGCCAGTGAAAAGACCCAGCTCGGCGCCATCGTCTCACAAAAGCAGTTTGACGCAGTGATCGGTTACATCGAGAAGGGGAAGACCGAGGGAGCGCAGGTGGTGTGTGGCGGATCGGTACCGAAGGGCAGACAGTTCGAGAGCGGCTGGTTCATCGAGCCGACGCTGTTTGCGGA
>JBKHJK010000308.1:0-4171 GCA_046538215.1 Armatimonadota bacterium | reverse complement strand
GCGCTCATGTGCCTGTGTGTTATTTCCTGCTCCTATGATGTCCAGCACCCCGTTTACAGCCCGACGGCGGAGGTTGATGAACTCCTGCCGGAGGTGCAGAAAGTGATGGAGATGAGCGATGAGGAGATACGGGGGCTCATTTCCGACAAGACCGACTTCAGTCACGTGGGCTGTGAGGCCTGCAGGGGCGGCTCCGAATACGGGCGGGCTGCACGGTTCACCTGGAGTATAGACAACCCCTGGCAGATAACCTGCGAGCACTGCGGACAGGTCTATCCCAGCGACAAATACCCAATGGATAAGACCCTCACCATCGTCAATCCGGTCGGCGAAGAGCAGGAGTACCATTATCACCAGGCCGAGGACGGACGAGCCTATTTCTGGAATTGCAAGATTCGGGGCTTCATCAAAAACTACATGGCGGGAAGGGCATACGATCTCGCGGTGCTGTATCATCTAACAGGTGAGGAGAAGTACGCCCACAAGGCCTCGGTGATCGTGCATCGTTTTGCGGAAGTTTATCCAGCCTGGCCCATCCGCGGGTTTGACGGCTATCAAGAATCTCCGTGGGCCGATATCCAGTTCAAACCCAGCGAGGGGCAAAAAGGCAGCGCGTTTTACGATTCGAAGATTCTGGAGCCTGATTATCAGGGCAACTACATAACGATCGGCGAGACGCCAATGAATATGCCGTACTGGGCGGGTAAGTGGAGCCGATGGTTCTACGGCGACATCCCCCAGGCATTGTTCAAGACCCACGACCTCATCTACCAAAGCGACGCCTACGAGACGATCAGCCCCGACGCCCGAGAAACCGTCGAACGCGACCTCCTGCGGCTGAGTGTTGACACCATCCAGAAATGGCCCAAGCGCTACGGGAACATGGACGGGCACCGGATCATGGGATTCGTGATGGCCGGCCGGATCCTCGGAGAGCCTGACTGGGTGCATTATGCCGTCAACTGGGTGCAGGAGCTTTTGGAAAAGAGCTACTTTTATGATGGCATGTGGCATGAGGGCACGGCCTGCTATCACCGCCAGATCACCAACCGGCTTGCAGCAATCCCCGATCTCGCCGACGGACACACCGACCCGCCGGGATACACCTACGAGCCCACCGGGCGGCGCTTCGATGATCTGAAGATGACCCGCGATCTCCCGGCGCTTGACCGGTCAATTAAAGCGGTTTATAAGCTCACTTTGCCGCTGGAGCAAGGGAAAAACAAGAGCCTCTACGCGGCCACCCACGATAGCTGGTGGGATAAGAAGTCACACGGCTTCACCTGCACAAAATCCGAGCCGCAGCTTTTGCCGGGTATGGGGCATGCAGTGCTCGGGTGGGGTGAAGACGCCAACCAGATGCAGGCCCATCTCCACTACAGCGGCGCTTCCGGCCACGACCACCGCGACACCCTCAACATCATCCTGCACGCGAAGGGTACGGAGCTGTTGTCGGAGTTCGGCTACTGCCGCACCACTCTGCGTGGCTGGAGCAACTGCACGCCCGCCCACAACACCGTGGTGGTGGATGAAACCGAACAGACCCGTGGATTCGCCGGCAACCTGATGCTGTTTGCACCCGCCGGCCCCGAGGTGTTTGCCGTGGAAGCCGATGGCACCAGCCGCTATGAGAGCATCGCCGACATATACCAGCGGGCGCTCGTGTTCGCCCGGATTGGTGAAGAGGATGGGTACCTCTTCGATGTGTTCAACACCCGCGGCGGCCAGTCTCACGACTGGATGCTGCACAGCTATGCCAACGAGGACCCGGAGCTTGACGTCAGCCTGCCCCTGAGCTCCGTGGATGGTACGATGTACACTCATATCACCGACCTCCGGCTGGCCGTCACCGATGAGCAGTGGTCTATGACGCACACCTGCGAGGATGGCAGCGCCCTCAAGACGTATATGCTGGGCGCGACCGATACAGAGGTCATCGCAGGCAGATGCCCATCTATCCGACCAGCGCCCAACGATGAGTCAAAAACCCATGATTACCACATGCCGATTGTGGCCGTGCGGCGTACGGGGCCCGAAGATGAAGACCTGTCCAGCACCTTCGTGGCCGTGCATGAGCCGTACAAAGAGGATACCTCAATCGTGGCCGTACGGTCCCTGCCGGTGCAGGGAGCGCCGGACGCCGTGGCCGTTGCTGTCGTGATGGACGACTTCACGGACTACATCATCCACACCGGCCCGTCACTCGAGAGCGCACGGGTCTCACTGGAAGAAATGGCAATTACCTTTGATGGCCGCCTCGCCCACATCCGCGCGAAAAACGGGACGCCTCAAAGAATGCATATCTTCGACGGCTCCATGCTGAAGGTGGGCGACAACACCCTTCAAACAGCGGGCCCCCTTCAGGGGACGATCACGGGTGTTGAACGGCATGAAGCAGGGGATGCCCGCAACGGCTTCGCAACCGACACGGGAATACCGGAGGGTGTTGAGCTTGCCGGGCAAACGCTCATCCTCACCCATGGTGACGGCAGCACCCACGGCTACACCATAGAGAGTGTGCAAAACACCGGGCAGGGCAGCTTCATCAGTGTCGAGGACGAGCCGGGCCTGCGGATCGAGGGAAATACCACAACACAGATCTACTTCCCGCACCGCACCATCGAGGGCCCCAACACCTTCCGCATCTGCGCAGAAGCCCTGATGCGTGTTGACGAGGAAGGACAGGCGTCCATCGAGCGCATGACCAGCCCGGTGCTTTGAGCATCCGAGCACTGAACACGGAGGGCGCCCACCAGCCTTCGAGCCATCACATGAATACAGGATGAAAGCGCAATGCCTCAAATGATCACAGACGCGCGAACGATCTATATGGCTGTCAGTTTTTCAGTCGTTATACTGGCAGCTTCAGCGATACCAGTCACGGCCTATGGAGGGTTTTTCATGCAGCAGGCCCCGGAAACGACAGCTCCAGACAATGATCCTGCCCTGCAACCGCCACCGGTGATCATGAATCCCGGCCCGGAATATGACCCGGACACCCGACCCTTCCAGGGTATTCCCGGAATCGAGCGCACTGCTGGAGGGCGCCTGTGGGCGACGTGGTATGGGGGCGGTCCCGGTGAGGGCCGCTGGAATTACGTGATGCTCAATACCAGCGACGATGACGGTGAAACGTGGTCCGATCTCGTGTTAGTGATTGATCCGCCCGGAGCCGTTCGCGCCTTCGACCCGTGCCTGTGGATTGACCCGGTCGGGCGGATGTGGCTCTTCTGGGCACAGTCGTGGAACCTCTGGGACGGCAGAGCAGGCGTATGGGCCATCGTCACAGAAAATCCGGATGACGAAATGCCGGAGTGGTCAGACCCGCGACGGCTGTGTGACGGGATCATGATGAACAAGCCGATTGTGGCATCAAACGGCGACTGGCTGCTGCCGGCGTCGGTGTGGAATAATAAGCCGAGTGTCAGTGAAGAGGAGGTCCGAACCTCTCCTCAGGGCAGCGGCTCGCACGTGGTCGCTTCCACGGATCAGGGTCAGACGTGGGAATACCGCGGCGGTGTGGATATTCGGGGCCGCCGGTGTGACGAACATCAGCTCATCGAACGCTCCGACGGCAGCATGTGGCTTCTCGCCCGAACCTCCTACGGCATCGGTGAGAGCATATCCACCGACGGCGGGCGCACGTGGTCGCAGGGGCGGCAGTCGTGGATACCGCATATCCCGACCGCGCGCTTCTACATCCGCCGCCTGGATTCCGGCAGGCTCCTTCTGGTCAAACACTCTCCTATGGATGGCCGCACGCGATCCGATCTCACTGCATACCTGTCGGACGATGACGGACGCACCTGGAAGGGCGGCTTTTTGCTCGATGAGCGCAGGGGCGTGTCATATCCCGACGGGACGCAGGCAGATGACGGCACCATCTACATCATCTACGACTACTCGCGCAAGGGAGCCAAGCAGATCCTGATGGCCACCTTCACCGAAGAGGACGTGCTGGCTGAAGAGGCGGTCTCGGACCGGGTGAGACTGCGGGTGCAGGTCAACCAGGCCACCGGCGAGCTACAGGGCGAAGACGTGGTGCTGGCGGACAATGCCGACGCTTCGGAGCTGCTGGAAGGACCAGGTGCTGTGGTGGACATTCCGGAGGGTGATGAAATAGCGGCGTTCGAGGTCGGGGAGAGGATTTTCACCAACCGCGACTATACGG
>JBKHJK010000004.1:0-18791 GCA_046538215.1 Armatimonadota bacterium | reverse complement strand
CCTGTACATAGTTCCCCTTTGACGAGCCGGTACCTTCACAGATGCCGTCGGGCCGGATTCTCTCTCAACGTTACAATTTCTCAGCGGTCTCTCATCTTCTGCACACCGGATATGAAATCCTGCGTCTGGGCGAGCTTCCACGTTTTACCGGCGTCTTTGGAGACAAGCAGTGCGGCACTGTCATGCAGGCCCGGGAAATCCTCCTGGTAGGCGTGGCTGGTGAGGTAGC
Source organism: Armatimonadota bacterium (assembly GCA_046538215.1). Classification (GTDB taxonomy): domain Bacteria; phylum Armatimonadota; class Zipacnadia; order Zipacnadales; family UBA11051; genus JBKHJK01. The sequence continues at coordinate 18,562 of JBKHJK010000004.1, read as the reverse complement.
TGTGGGCAAGGTACAGCCGCCCCGTGCGGTCAATGCTCAGCTTGTGATAGTAGATCGAATATCCGCCAACAGGGGGGATAATCAGCGGCCTGGCGTCACTCCACGGTTCGCCCTTCGGCTTGCTCTGATATGAAAGCGCACCGTAGTAGGTGAAGTTGGGACGATATTCGTCCACGCCCTTGCGCCACTGGCGGTAGGCGATATGCAGGGTGTCATCGGGGTCACACACCAGCCCGATATACGTCTGCCTGCCTTCGCCATCCTCATCGGTATCGCTGTCAACAAACCCGCCGTCAAGCACCTTCACTGCCTCCGTGAATCCCTGGGAGACGTCGTTTGGTTCCAGCGAGCGGCGGTACATGAAGGTGTCGCCGTGGGATCCGGTGACCACGTGGATGTATCCCTCGCTGTCCAGCACCACCGCCGGAATATTGTGGACATCATTGACCGGCGGCGCGTACCCCAAAAAGATTTTCTCCGAAAGCTCGCCGGTGTCGTGGTCATAGGTGGCGATATATGAGGGCACTCCCGGGTCATCGGGATCGGTGACCTCGCCCCAGACGATATGGGTTTTGCCGGCCCTGGTGGCGAGTGTGGGCGGTGGCCCGGAATGCTGGGCCCCACCGAGGCAGTCGTCACTCACGGTCAATGGTTCCGGAACAACGAGCTTTCCGTCCTCGATGCGCGGTGTGTACAAAAGAAGCTCCTGGTACGAGCAGAAGCGCGCCGGGTGATCTGCAAGCTTTTTGTAAGCCAGCACAGGGGGATACTTGCTCTGGCGGTTGTGGCCGGTGAATGCCTCGATTTCAGCCAGCCCTCCTGCGACCGGCTCCACCTGCCAGGTCCGCCCCCGGTCGGGGGTGTAGAGGATGACGTTGTTGAACTCCGGGCCGCTCCGAAACAGCCGCATTACCGTCCATGCCCCGCCATCGTCGTCGAAGGCCCACCGGCACGCATGGAAGCCCGAGCCGGAGGAGGGCCGCACGTAATCAGGGAAACGGACTTTGATGGGATCTGCCCACTCCCGCAGCACCCATCTATCGTCCTCCAGCACCACGGCTCCGGCGCTGTGGTGGCGGTGCTCGGTGCGATGTCGGATCCATGGGCTGTTGTCGCGGTCGAAATATACCTCATTGGGCGGGTATTCAGGGGCGTATCCGTATTGCCAGTTTTCGTGCTTATACGGCTCCAGCACAATCGGCATGTCCAGATGCCGTGATACTGGCGAGGGGTCGATTCGCACCTGCAGGTGGCTTCCGGCAGCCGCCAGAGGTCTTCCAGCCGCCTTCACCACTGTATACGCGTCGGAGATGCGGCCAGGTTTACAGGTGTCGTCCACCGTGGCCCTCACACGCACAATCACACGGTCGTTTGCGTAGTCGGGGGTGCGGGCGGGTGTGTCGGCCAGCGCAAACTCGATGCCGTCATTGGCTGGTTGATCCAGACTCACGTCGAAATCGCCTGTGTATCCCTCAGGCCGCGCGACCACGATGCGGAACTGTCCCGCCTCACCGGGCTGAAGATACCGGGCGCAATTGCGAGGGGCCAGGGCCAGGTGCGTCCCGGCAGCATCGAAGTACGCGTCCGGGGCCATCGTCCAGTGTTGGACTCCCTCCACCGCCAGCCGCACATCCATTTTGCCGATATCGAAATGCCACAGCCCCCCGCGGTCGCCCGTGTCTTCACCCGCATCAAACTGGACGTCTTCGCCAGGCTCCTGCAGGTCGTACTGCTTCAGCACCGTCCCGGACGCGTCGTGAAGGGTGATGGCCTGGACACCCGGGTTGTGCAGCGCAGCCGCTTTTACCTCAAACGCCCCCTCAGGTGGCGCGAAGTACACCTGTCCGGCCGTATTGGAGTCATTAAACATCATACCGGCTTTGACGACATACCGGTCGCAGTCCGCCGACATCCCGAACATGTAATCCCCGCCACTGAAAACCACCCGGTACAGTCCCGGGCGCGTCGATTCAATCGTGCGCGTCTCCTGCTGGAGCGTTTTGGCGTGCGGGCCCTTGCCAGTATCGCCGTCATCAGGGAGCGTGACGGAGATCACTTCCTCGCCCAGCGGATCTCTCACGGAGACCGTCATGATATCGGCCCCGTCGTAGATGTTGAGATCGCGCTTGGAGAACGTCATGGTCAAAGAGCCTTCATCCGGCGCGAGTATGACCGTTCCGGACCCGCGCACAACCGGCGGAAGCTCCATGGCCGCCGACTGTGAGGCACCCAACAGGCAGAACGTGAACCCAATTGCAGCAGCCAGCATTTGTGCGGATTTATTCATTGCATCCTCCATGAGAGGCGTTGTTTGAACAGGGTGTGTGCTTCCTATTATATACTTTTCGCCCCTCAATAAAATCCTGCGTCCGGGCGAGTTCCGACGTTCGGAAGGTATCTTTGCCCCGCAGCACCGCGTAGATGCCGCCGGAGACCATGCCGCCGACACCCATCGCCACAACCTCTTTTAGCCCAAGTGTGCCCGAAGAAGTTTGCTTGTTCATGAGCCTCCCCCTTGCACTATGACCGACTGGGAGGTATTGTATGAGAGGATTTCCCCCGCGACAACCAGCCAGGTTGTTCAATATTCATGTTTTGTTGCAGGATGCTCCGGTGCTCCAGCCGAGGAGAAGGGAACAAACCGGAGAAATGACCGAGGGAAATGATTGCAGCGATAAGGGAGCACAGATGCGAATAGTTGTCACCGGTGGGGCAGGCTTTATCGGCTCGCAAATTGCTGCTGCATATATCGAAAACGGTCACACCGTCGCTGTCGTTGATGATCTCAGCAGCGGGCGTGAAAAAAACGTGCCCGAATGCGCCGAATTTGCAAAGATACATATTACTGACAGAGACGAAATTGGCAGCTTCTGGCGTGATTTCGAGCCCGATATTGTCAACCATCACGCGGCTCAAATCGATGTCCGCAAGTCTGTGCAAAATCCAGTTTTCGATGCCCGAGTCAATATATTGGGAAGTCTCAATGTGATTAAAAGTTCGATGGACACCGGTGTCAAAAAGATCATCTACGCGTCCACCGGTGGCGCCATTTACGGAGATGCGGAGAACCTCCCGGCATCTGAAAGCTATCCACCCCGACCGCTGAGTTGCTACGGCACATCCAAGCACGCGGTTGAAGGCTACCTCGCGACCTTCGCACGTCTGGACGGACTGGACTATACAGTCCTGAGATATGCCAATGTCTATGGGCCCCGGCAACGCAGTGACGGCGAGGCGGGCGTGGTGGCTATTTTCGCCGGCCAGATGTTCAGCGGTATCCGTCCGACCATCTTCGGTGACGGCACCAAGACGCGTGATTACGTCTATGTGGGCGATGTGGTGGCAGCCAACCGTATCGTGCTGGACAGTGGCAGTGGGGTCTATAACATCGGTACCGGCGTTCAAACCACCGACCAGGAAGTTTTCGACGCCGTGGCCGACGCAGTCGGCTATGATGAGGAGCCGATATACGCCGACGAGCGGCCCGGCGAAGTCCACCACATCGCACTCGACATTTCGAGAGCCAGAGACGATCTCGGATGGCAGCCGACCGTGGACTTCCGGGACGGTGTCAAACGCACCATCGAATACATGAGGGGACAACTGGATTCTGCAGAGACCCGACACGGGTAAAACTGCGGGATCATTATTTGCAAGGAGTGCGGCGATGAGCAAAGAAACAGCACTTGCAATGGTATGCGAAAAGTTCACAGAGCCGCTTGTTCCAACCGAATATCCGATACCCGAGCCCGAGCAGGGGGCTCTTATTGTGGAACTGACGGCCAGTGGGATCTGCGGATCAGATCTCGATATCGTCGGCGGCGACGACCCCCGCATCCCCCTGCCTTTGATACCAGGCCATGAGGGTGTCGGGCGGATCCTGCAGATCGGCGGAGAGAAGACCGATATGTTCGGTGAGCCGCTGGAGCCGGGTGATAAAATCGTCTGGCACCGCGGCATCACCTGCGGGCGGTGTTACTACTGTGCGGTCAGGCGGGATCCATCGCTGTGTCCGAACCGGCAGGTCTATGGCATTTCGCTGTCAAGTGCGGGGGCGCCTCATTTCAACGGCTGTTACGCCGAAATACTGTACGTGCGGCCTGAGAGTGAAATCATCAAGCTTCCGGAGAGCGCTGACGACGGTGTTATGGTCTCGGCGACATGCTCCGGTGCGACCGCCGCCCATGCAATAGAGCTGTCGGACATCGCAATCGGTGACACAGTTCTCGTCATCGGGCCCGGCCCGCTGGGAATATACAGTGCCGCCTTCGCCATGGAGCAGGGCGCCTCGCAGGTGATCATGTTCGGCACCAAACGCGGTATCGAGCGTATGAAGATCGCCGAATCGTTCGGCTGCATGACCGTGAATATCCACGAAGTTCCGCAGGATGATCGCAAAGAAATGATCATGGACCTCACGCACGGTTTCGGCGCTGATGTGGTCATTGATGCCGCTGGCAACCGCCACTCTGTGCCTGAGGCGATTGACCTGACATCACGCGGGGGCACGTGCGCGATTCCGGGTGTCGCGATTCCGCAGGGCGAGACTCCTGTGCAGATGTATGAAGACGTGGCCGTCAAGAACCTGCGGCTGCAGGGTGTGTGGGTCTCGGATGCCCGGCACATGTACCAGGCCGTGCAGATGGCGCTGAGTGAAAAATACCCGCTGGCAGAAATGGTCACACACCGGTTCCCGCTTCGCGAGGCCAACGAGGCTCTGGAGGCGCTGGAGAACCGTGAAGGCATTAAGATTATTCTGACCAGAGAATAGACCGGAGAGTGCGAAACGGTGGCTAAAGAAGTTGACATTATCGTTGTCGGAGGCGGCCCCGGGGGCTACGTTGCGGCTATCAGGGGCGCTCAAGCGGGGGCCCGGGTCGCCCTTGTGCATAACAATGACCTCGGCGGCACGTGTCTCAACAGGGGTTGTATCCCCTCGAAGGCGCTGATACACTGCGCCCGGCAGGTTCAGCAGGGTCGCGACAGCCGGGGGGTGGGCATCGAGTTTGGTGAACCGGAGCTCAACTTCGAAAGAGTCCGCAGCCACGTGCAGCGTACGGTGCTACAAAACGTTCGGGGCGTTGAGGGCCTCCTCAAGAGCAACGGCGTGGCTTCAATTGGAGGCTTCGGGCGCCTCACCGACACTGATGAGGTCACGGTCTATAAAGATTCTGAGGTGATGGGGCGGATAAAGGCTCCGAATATTATCTGGGCGACAGGTTCGGTCCCGTTGCGCCCTCCAATCCCGGGGGTTGAGGGAGAGGGCGTATTGACCAGCGACGAGTCGGTGGACCTGCCCGGACCTCCTGACAGGCTGGCAATCATTGGCGCCGGAGCCCTTGGGTGCGAATTCGCCTACATCTATTCTCAGATGGGCACCGAAGTACATCTGGTGGAGATGCTGGACCGCATCATACCCACCGAAGACCCCGATGTGAGCGCTGTTCTGACGTCGGAGTTGCAGAAGCTCGGTGTGCAGATTTGTGTCGGCTGCCGATGTGGCCGTATCACTCAGAAAAACGGGCGCAAGGAGCTGGAACTCGAAAGCATCGTGAACGGCCAGAACACGACGCTCGAAGCAGACATGGTACTGCTGGCCGCCGGACGCCGGGCAAACACAGCCGACATGGGCCTGGAAGACGTCGGAGTGGAGATGGACGGTGACCAGATTGTTGTTGACCGCTACATGCGCACCAACATAGACGGCCTGTACGCAATCGGTGACTGCGTGCGGGGCGCGGGGCTGGCTCATCAGGCCTCCTGCGAGGGAGAATGCGCCGTCGAAGTGATTACCAACGGCCGGGAAACCGACTGCAGGATGGTCGTCCCCATGGCGGTATATACCCACCCGCAGGCCGCCTCAGTTGGTCTTCGAGAACACGAAGCACGCTATCAAAAACGAGACGTCACCGTCGGGGAGTTCCCGTTTTCACACCTCGGAAAAGCCGCCGCGATACGCGAACGGGCGGGCTTCGTCAAGGTCGTTATTGACAGCGATACGCACCAGGTCCTCGGTGCCAGCATTGTCGCGAACATTGCCGCAGACCTCGTCGCTCTGTGCACTGCGGCAGTGCGCAACAACATGACTGCCGAGCAGATGGCGCGGGTCTGTCAGGCACATCCGACGATGTTTGAGGCGGTGCGAGAGGCGCTGCTGGACTCTCTGGGCCGCGCCATTCACCTCCAACCCGATTAATGCCAGACTCGCCGGGCACAGGCAGCCCGGCAATGAGGTTTCTCAGACCGATAGACAGGCGATTCGGATTATTCCTCCAGGTCGTCAAGCGTTTCAAGCAGATACTGCATTGTTGTGAAGGCCGGGCCGCCTCCCATGAGCATCCCCATGTAGCCGGCCTCGATGATTTCCGCTCGCGTGGCTCCGGCCTGCAGCGCTTTGCTGACGTGTAGCTGCGTGCATGGCTTGCAGTTTTTGCCTATGGCGATACCCACGATAATGAGCTCTTTGGTCCTGCAGTCAAGACCGCCGACACCCTCCGTAAGACATGCGTCCAGAAAGCCTCCAAAGGCTTGCTGAAGCTCCGGCGCCTCCTTTTGCAGTTGTGAGATACTTCTTTTGAGTTTGGCAAGGTCCTGTTCTGTGGCGCTTCGTTCGGTTTTGGGCATAATACCATCCCTCCGTATGATGTGGGGCGCGGCGGATGTGTTGCTGCGGCATATTTCACCGCGCCCGACTGTGGGCCGGTATGATCTGTGTGACACGTACAGTGCAATATACGTGGCTCCGTCATTCATGCACCGGTGAGACTAACGGGCGAATGTCCCCATCAGCTCGGCCTTGGCGATAGTTTTATCTTCAATCTTCTCCAACAGCATGTCTTTTGTGGCGCCTGGTTGAAGTTCGACAGCTTCCTCGAGCGCATACAGCTTGAAGAAATACCGGTGCGGGTTGCCAGGGGGCGGACAGGGACCCTTGTATCCTGTTGCGTTCGCATCGTTGCGTCCCTGCATGCAGGCGACGGGACTGTCAATATCTTCTCCCGTCGGCATGGCTTCGGGCAGTGCAGATACATCGGGGCTCAGCCCGTACAGCACCCAGTGGACGAAAGTGCCGCGCGGTGCGTCTGGATCGTCCATGATCAACGCAAGCTGCTTCGTTCCTTCGGGCGGGTTCGTCCACTCAAGTTTCGGGGATATGTCTTCGCCACTGCACGTGAATTTCGCCGGTATCGTCTCTTCATTTTCAAAAGCCGGACTCGTGAGTTCCCAATCCATCTGTTGCACCTCCCTGTCTGGCTCGATGTATTCGGCTTCTTCGGGTGGCATCTCAGGCCCGGTGGTCTCCGCCGTCTGTTCTGTAGAGTCGCGACAGCCCATCATGAGGGCCACAGTCACCACGAGCGCAAGAGACGTCACCAGCCGGAGATTCACACGTTTTGCCCACATTCTCATCACCTCAGACATCAAATGCCGGGATAGAGTTTAAAAAGACCTCAGCCGGCGCCAGCCATTACTCTTCCAGCACCTGGTCGTCGGGAACCGCCACATCAACGTTTCCCACCCGGGTGAGAGTGATGTCCTGGCTCATGATCGGATCGGCGCGGCCGGTTTCCTGCAGGCGCATATCGGCAAACTCCTGCATCTGACGCAGAAACTGCTCAACCCGTTGCGGCTCCCGGTCGGCCAGGTTATTCTGCTCAAAGGGGTCCTCGCGCAGGTCGTACAGCTCGTACTGCGGCCTGTGGTGCAGCTCGTCATACAGGGACTCGAAGAACTTGTGCCGCTGCGTTCGGATGCCCCGCTTTTTCATCCACGCACATTCGCAAATGTACACGAACTCCCGCGTGCCTTCGGTGCTTCCGGTGTTGGTATATTGCAGGAGACTTTTTCCCTGCATTCCCTGTTCATCCGCAGCCGCATCCAGACCCAGCGCGTCCAGTACCGTCGGCGCAAAATCCTGGTGAACCGTCATGCCCTCGACGCGCCTGCCGCCCGAAAACAGCTCGGGGTGATACGCGATCAGCGGCACGTGCATGTTCGTTTCGTACAGGCCGTGGTGATCGAAATACATCTCGTGTTCGTCCAACTCTTCGCCATGGTCGGAGGTGATGAGGATGAGAGTGTCTTCCGCACCGTCCATCTCCGCCAGGCGGGTGAAGATGTGACTCAGTGCGGCGTCACAGTAGGCGATTTCGGCGTCATACTGGGCCCTGGGGAATTCGATATCAGTCAATCCAGGCATCCAGTCGGCAAAATAGTGCTGAAACGCCGGGTACCCCTCCATCATCGGCGCCGCCGAGGTTTTCTGTGGATCAGTTTCATCATCGCTGTAAAACATGCGGTCAAAGGGCGGAGGCGGCAGGTAGGGCGTGTGGGGGTCCCAATAATGCAGGAATACAAACCAGGGCCGGTCCTGGCTTTCGCACGCGCCGAGAACCTCCATGGCGGTCTCGTTGACGGCCTCGGCCTTCCTCCAGGGCTTGCTGGTATCTCGCTCCCAGTGGAACGTTTCATACATATCGTATCCGCGGGAGAACCAGCGCCCGAGGTTATCCGCCGCCGCTGTGAAATAGCCGTGCTCCCGGAGGATTTCGGGCAGAAACACAATGTCATCCGGCGGCTCGTGCTTGCCGCCCTGGGTGACGATTTCGTGGGAGAACACGTCTTTGCCACAAAACATGGTGGTGAAGCCGGGATGAGTGGGAATATACGGTGCGATGAACTCCTCGAATACCACGCCGTCTCTGGCGATGGTGTCAATCTGCGGCGTGGTGGCCCGGGGGTATCCATAGCAGCTCATGCGGTCGGCGCGCAGCGTGTCTATAGCGATAACCAGAACGTTCATGACATTCCTCCGTTGCGGGAGGGGCAGGATTTATGGACGAGTTTGACCGCGGGGACGACGCGAGCGCCGACTGTCCGAGCCGGTTGAGTGTGATTCGCCACTCAGGTTCGCCCCGGCGGTGTGCGGAGCATGATCGGACCGCTGTGTGATAATCCCCCGCACGATGATTACCGACTGAAGGATAATGATCATCACCAGGCAGCCGTCGGTGAGAGTCATGTTATCGTACAATCCCAGGGCTTCACTGATGGATTGCAGAAGTACGATGCCCGGAAAGAACAGAAACAGGCCGAGTATGACGCCCAGTAATATGCGCATCCTGGTGGTTAACGCTCCCTATTCTTTCTGTCGAGGATTCATTCGGTCAATATACGCGCAATGCGAGCCGCGAGAGTCTCATGCCCCTGCTCCGACAGCCCCATATTATCAGAATACAGCTCCATAAAGCCCTGTGCAGAACCGGCCAGAAGGGGTCCGGTCATCACCACCGGCATCATCTTCTCTGTGGCGATTTCCCGCAACTTCCAGGCGTACGTGCGGGTGTCGGCGTCTGCGGCAATTTCATAATTTGCCAGGGTCTTCTCGTGGGCGATGGGTGGTGGCGTCACGGCAAGCACCAAGGCATCAGTGCGCTCGTGGAGCATGTCCACGATTGCTTCAACATTGCTTTCGAAGGTGGCGAGGTCCTCCTGGCTGATCGCAGCATCGAAACCAACAGTGAGCAATATCAGGTCGAACTCGTCATCCGCTTCGTCGAGTGCGATTTCACAATCGGTTGCGGTAAAGCCCATGGAGGCGGCACGCTGAAGTGTCATCGGCTTTCCGGTCGTGCGCTGTATTTCATGCCCCACCACAGTCGTCCAGTGATCGTCGCTGCCGGCCCGGGGCCGGGCGAAGGAGTCACCGAATGCCGCAGCACGAAGTGGTATATCACGGTTTTGGAGGCAGTAGCGGCGGAAGATCTTGACACTCTGGCCCCCGTGGAACATTTTCTGGCCGCTGAACTGCGCCAGCGGATCGGCGGGCTGTTGCCTCGCACCATCGGGATGCCAGCCAAAAACCTCGACTTCGCGCAGGAATATGCAGTTCTTCCCACCCGGTCCACTGCCCCAGGTGTCGTGAAAGACAAGACGCACATATCGCGCCTTACGGGGTGAGAACTCGTGTGAAAGCTTCGTCGCCGTTTTGTCGGGAAAGATGTAGGTGTCACGCAGCGTCTCAAACTTTGATCCATCCGATGAGTATTCGATAGATATCTTGCGTGTATTGCCGTTGGATGAATTGTGCACCACGACCTGCTTAATCCTGCAGACAGCCCCGAGATCTATGGTGACTTTTTTAGGGAAATCTTCGGCGTTGGCGGTGGCGAAACAGGTCGGCGCGGAGTCGCTTTGAGTCTCACCATCAACCAGCCCCGTCCACCCTTCGAGAATGCCGACGGAGCAATGGAAGGGCCTGTGCAGGGCGATATTGGTGGCCGGCTGTTGCTGAGAAAACCCCTGGGTGATAAGAAGCAGCAGTAGTATAAGGACGAAGCCTGTGGCCATTAGAGCGCCGAGGAAAGTTTTCCGTCGCATTGCAAACTCCTTTTCCCCATCGGAGGGCCGCCGCGGGAGTGCGGCGGATCTGCCCGGTGTGCGAATTGTTCAGTCTGCGGTGATCTCCAGGCTGATATCAATCGCCGGCGCCGAATGAGTGAGAGCACCGACAGAAATGTAGTCAACTCCGGTTGCCGCAATATCAGCGACGGTGTCAAGACTCACGCCGCCGGAAGCCTCCAGCGGGACCCTGCCGCCGGTGCGGGACACCGCCTCGGCGAGCTGCTCAATCGTCATGTTGTCCAGCAGCACAATATCCGCACCGGTCTCCAGCGCTGTATCGAGTTCGTCGAGTGTCGTGACTTCAACCTCGACCTTCAGCGTGTGTGGTGCGCCCGCCCGTGCCCCCTCCACCGCGCCTTTGACACCGCCGGCCATGGCGATATGGTTGTCTTTGAGGAGAATTCCGTCATACAGGGCAAAGCGATGATTTGCGCCACCGCCCGCGAGGACCGCTCGCTTCTCCAGCACCCGCAGGCCCGGTGTGGTCTTGCGGGTATCCACGATGGTCGCGCCTGTGCTCTGGACTCTGGAGACGAATTGGTGGGTGAGGGTGGCGACACCGCACAGCCGCTGCAGGAAATTGAGCGCACACCGTTCGGCGGCCAGAATTGCCCGGGCGTTGCCTGTGACAGTGGCGAGGCGCGCACCCGCCTCGAAGCTGCCCCCCTCCGCAAGACACGCATCGAAATCACACTCCGGATCCATCTGCACGAAGCAGGCTTTACAAATGTCCAGACCTGAAAGGACCCCGGGCTCTTTGGCCACGAATTCCCCGTCCGCCTGCATTCGTTCAGACACCGACAGTTCGGAGGTAATATCACCGGGACCGAGGTCCTCTGCGAGGGCCCGTGCCGCGATACCACTCAGAGAGTAATCGAATTCAGCCATGATACAATTCCCTCATAACGGGCTGTTTTCGGCGTCAACGTGGACGATTGTCGGTTCCAGGTCAGCGGCCTCGTCCTGCTCAAAATAGCCGTAGTTGAGGATATGCACCTGATCGCCCACTTCGCCGAGACGGGCGGCAGGTCCGTTTAAGCACACAATGTTGCTACCGGGCTCTCCGATGATCACATAGGTTGTCAGCCGGGCTCCGTTGCTCATGTTGACGACATCAACACGCTCACCGGCCATCAGATCTGCGGCCTCAACCAGGTCTGGTGACAGTGTGATGCTGCCCTCGTAAAACAGCTCTGTCTCGGTCACGGTTGCACCGTGAATCTTGCTTTTGAGAAGTGCACGTAGCATATTTATCCCTCGATAACTATATTGTCGATAAGTCTGGTATCTCCTGCAAATGCAGCTACGGCCAGAAGGAGCGGAGGCCCCTCATGTTCGGGCTCTTTCAGGGCCGTCGGATCAAGAGCCTCTACGTACTGAACTTTCAGGGACGGCTCCTGTTCAATGAGGTCGGCGATAGTCTCTTTGGCCTCTTCCGCAGAGCCGCCCTCTTCAATTACGGCGGCTCCCTTCTGAAGCGCCTGATAGATGGTCGGGGCCGCCCTTCGCTGCTCCGGCGTCAGATATTGGTTTCGTGAGGAAACCGCCAGCCCGTCGGGTTCGCGTACCGTCTCACAGGGTATAATTTCGACCGGGATATTCAGATCGTTCGCCATCTGCCTGAGCACGATGTACTGCTGGTAATCCTTGCGCCCGAAATACGCCCGGTCCGGCTGGATGATGTTGAACAGCTTGGTGACGACGGTGGTGACGCCCCGGAAATGGCCCGGACGGTGCGCTCCACACAGCACCTCCGTAATGCCCGTGACGTTGACGTAGGTGCAGAAATCGGGTGGGTACATCTCGCCAGGAGTTGGCGCGAATATCAGGTTGGCGCCCTCCGCCTGTAGCATCTGTGCATCTCGCTGGCGCTGCCGCGGATACTCCTCGTAATCCTCATCGGGCCCAAACTGCGTGGGGTTGACAAAGATGCTTACAACCACAAAGTCGTCTGAATTCACCGCCCGTTGAACTAAAGAAAGGTGTCCCTCGTGAATTGCCCCCATGGTCGGAACCATACCGATTGTCTCGCCGTTCGTCCGTGCTCTGCTGACTATGGATCGAGCTTCCTCGATGGTTTCAGCGATGCGCATGATCTATTCCTGAAATCCCTTCTGGCGACATCCTGTCTAAAAAAGCATTGACGCAGGTCAACCCGTGTGTTCCCGGATCGTCCCCAACACCGTCACACTCTCCATTATAACCACCGTTATTGGGACAATCAAAAGGGAAGAGGTGACAGCAAACCCCGGATATGAGCGGCGGCGCCAGTGACGAAGCGGCAGGTGTGAAGCAATGACTGCACCGGCGCCCCTGTATCGGGGTTATTCGAATGCGCCCCCTCCGCCCAGCAGGGCGTCGAAGGTGCCGGCGAAGTACCCGCCATAAAACTGCATGGCCATGATGAGCACCACGATACCGAGAATGACGACAGAGATCGGCATAATCAGCATCGAAAGCTTCCGGATGGAGGTTTCGGCCCGCGCTTCGAAGTAGTTTGCCACTTTTTCCATGGTGGCATCAATTTCTCCAGTTTTCTCCCCACTTTGCAGCATCCGCAGGGGCAGATCGGGTACGTGCCCCTGCTTCACGAGCGCTTCCGAGAGGGGCTTACCCTTGTGGATGACGGGGACCGCTCGCTCCAACTGCTGTGCGATGACCCTGTTTCCGGCCGTCCCCGCCGCGATTTCGGCGGCCTGGTCCATGGTCAGTCCGGCCGCGTACAGTGCGCCCACTGCGCGACATACTTTGGCCCATGCAAGCTGCAAAACGAGGGGGCCGAGGACCGGGATCTTCAGCTTCAATCCGTCAATCGTTTCCCCGCCCTGCTCGGTGGAGCGAATGTTGTTGTACACATACCACAGAGCCGCAATAAAGCCGGCGATCACAGCATAAAGCACGAGCTGTCGCAGAAGTGTCAAAACTGCTGCCGCGGCTCCACCGCCGACTCCCGCGATGACAACCTGGGTGATGAGCGGGATGATGATCATGGCCCCAATGAGGATCTTCGGATAAAACGTTTCCCGCGACAGCATCTGCCGCAGCTCCTGCTCTTTTTCAAGGTAATCGGCGACATCGTTGAGGGTCTCATCCAGCCGCCCACTTTGCTCGCCTGCCATAACCATCGCGCGGTTCAGCTCCGAAAACACATCCGGATGATCTTTCATAACCTCCGAAAGCTGTTCTCCACGGGCAACCCGATGTTCAGCATCCTCCATTGCGGCACGCAGGTCGGGTCCGGCGGGACGTGTTTTGAGCAGGCTGATGGCCTCACTTACGCTGATGCCGGAGTTGACCATGGTGGCCAGCTCACGAAAAAGCGCGACGCGCTGGTCCAGGCCGAGTATGTTACTGAGCATCTTCACCCTCCTCAGTGGTGCTCACATGTCGCTGATTTGTGCCAGCCGGCCTATCTGTGTCACATCCCGGCAGTCCCTGTGCACGATACCCTCCACCGGCGTGCCGTCCGGCAGGCGCAGATTCGGGGCAATATGGTGAAGAGGAACCAGCACAAACTGCCGCTGGCGCATTCGCGGGTGCGGAATCGTCAGCTCCGGGTCGCTGCGGGTGCTATCTTCACACAGCAGTATATCAATGTCAATCGTGCGTGGGGCGTTGGGAAAGGGCCGCCGTCGCTTTTGCCGCCGCTCAATATGGTGGATGATCTGCAGAAGCTTTTCCGGTGTGCGACTGCAACGCACCGCGATCACGATATTGAGAAAATCCGGCTGGTTTTCGTACCCGACGGGGGTGGTGCGATAGACCGGCGAAACCCGCAGCAGCGTCAGGCCGTCAGAGGTGGCGATATCTGCGAGGGCCTCGGCGAGCTGGCGGCGTGGAGAGCCGACGTTCGAGCCCAGTCCCAGATAGCATGTTTCAGGTGACTGACATGCCATTATACAGGCCCCGTTCTGCAGTCATTCATGCTCTGTGCAGTCATTCATGCTCTCCGTTTATGACCCGGTGCGGGCAGTTGCTTCACAGGTGCCGGCGTAAAGAATTTCGGCAGGCCCCGTGTGGAGGCCTGCCGTAAGCGAGTCATTTCTTCTCCGAACACGCGATTATGGCGCGTCGGGTTCCGGAATTTGCGGTCTCACGATTTCGCGCTGCGTCTCCGAAGATTTTTCGGCCCCGGTTTCCTCGCTTTCTTCACTGTCGCTATCCTCTGTTTCAGAGGTTTCATCGTCCTCGGGTGGCAGCTTGCCGTTTTCGATAATCTGCTGGACTTCGTCAAGGTTCAGGGTTTCGCGCTCCAGGAGGTGTTCGACGAGCGTGTCAAGTATCTCCCGATTTTCGCTCAGTATCTCTTTGGCGCGGTCGTAGGCTTCGTCCACCAGCCGGCGCACCTCGTTGTCAATTCGCGTTGCAATGGCCTCGGAGTAGTTGCGCTCTTCGGAGAGGTCTTTGGCGAGGAAAACCGGGCCGTGCTTTTTGCCGTAGGTGATCGGTCCGAGCTCTTCGCTCATGCCGTATTCGGTGACCATTTCCCGGGCCATTTTGGAGACTTTTTCCAGGTCATTGGCGGCCCCGGTGGTGACATCGCCGAAGACAATTTCTTCTGCAGCACGCCCGCCGAGAGCCTGCACCATGTGATTGAGCATCTCATCGCGGCTCATCAGGTATCGCTCATCTTCGGGCAGGTTGATGGTGTAGCCCAAAGACTGGCCGCGGGGCAGGATTGTCACTTTGTACATCTGGTCGAAATCCGGCAGCATTGTGCCTGTGAGGGCGTGTCCGGCTTCGTGATATGCCAGGATCTCGCGCTCGTCTTCCCTGATGACACGGCTTTTGCGCTCCGGACCGGCAAGCACGCGCTCGATTGATTCGTCGAAATCCTCCATCTCGATTTCTGTTTTCTCGCGACGTGCGGCCAGCAGCGCGGCTTCGTTCACCAGGTTTTCGATGTCGGCGCCCGAAAAGCCCGGCGTCCGTCGCGCAAGCAGCTCAAGTTCCACATCATCGGCGATCGGCTTGTCACGGCAGTAGATTTCCATGATCTCCTGGCGCTCTTGCACGTCAGGGGTGGGGACGACGATCCTGCGATCAAATCGCCCCGGTCTCAGCAGCGCGGGATCGAGAATATCCGGCCGGTTGGTGGCCGCCAGCAGGATGATGTCGTCATTAGGATCAAACCCGTCCATCTCCACCAGCAGGGCGTTGAGAGTCTGCTCGCGCTCATCGTGCCCGCCACCGAGCCCGGCGCCCCGCAGACGTCCCACTGCGTCGAGCTCGTCAACGAAGATAATCGTCGGCGCGTTGGCCTTGGCCTGTTCGAACAGATCGCGGACACGCGACGCACCGACACCGACGAACATCTCTACAAAATCGGATCCGGACATGTAGAAAAAGGCGACACCGGCTTCACCGGCCACTGCACGGGCCAGGAGGGTTTTGCCACACCCTGGCGGGCCGACGAGAAGGACGCCCCTGGGGATCTTCGCGCCCAGTGCCCGGAACCGCTCGGGATCGCGCAGGAACTCCACGACCTCCTGCAGCTCCTCCTTCACTTCATCCATCCCGGCGACGTCGTCAAAGGTCACGGGCGGGAAGTTGTCGGCCAGCATGTGCGCCTGGCTGCGACCGAAGGAGAAAGCCTGTCCGCCACTGGCCCGCATCTGGCGCATCAGGAAGATGTAAAACAGCACAATGATCAGCAGGAAGGGCAAAAACTGCACCGCTCCCATCAACAGCTTATCCCACCAGCCGCCGGAGGAGGTCCCGACCTTCACGCCATCCGGCCGCACCTCCATCAGCCGGGTGGCGACATCTTCGTCGTTGGGGATGTCCACCTCAAATGTCTTGAAGGCGTCATTGGCCCCCTCGGCGAATTTCCCCTCCGCACGCTCATTGTTGATGATCGTGATCTCGGCGATCTTCTCCGACTTGAAGTCCTCGTGAAAGTCGGAGTAGTACTCATACGAGTGATGGGTTTGCGCCTGCTCGGACAACTGGGGGATCATATAAAAGGCATATACAAGCGCAAGTATCACGATGATAATGACGATCGGATTCTGTTTCATTCAACGCATCCTATCTGTGTGCAGATCATCACTGGACCTGCAAATGGTAAATTCGTCGTGTTGTCTCAGACGCCGCCGCGATCTGACTGATGCGGTGGCCCACAAGCCACAGGATCCGGTTTTCACCGTCAACAATGGCGATGACCGATTGCCGCTGGTGAGCCGGCACTTTCTCGTCGATCAAAAAGTCGCTCACCTTCTTGCTGCCGTTCATGCCCAGGGGTACGAAGGTATCCCCCGGCTTCAGGCTTCGGGCGCGCAGGGGGTCCTCAACAGCCGCATCAATGATCGCCTGGGGCGCCGTCGCCGGCGGAAACTCCTGTGCCGCTGTGTATTCTTTTTCATCTATGTGAACGATTCTGCCGTGCGGAAGTTCGGTGCTCCCGGGTGTCTCTAATATTATATCAAAATCTTCACTGTTTTGACAAATGTCCCGGGCCGGTTCGATCATCAGTACATCATATTCGCGGCGGGCGCGAAAATCCCCCGGGAGTGAAATCCGGCCTGTGCCGCTTTCGCCATAGATAAGGTTCGCGATGTCGTCATAATGTTCCCACTGCAATTTTCGGAGATCGAGGCCGGCAGCCCCGCACATCCGCCGCAGCACTCGCACCAGCAGGCCCCGGGGAAACTCTGCCGCCTCCAGGACACAAAGAGCCGCCGGAGCGCCGACGTGCACCCTGCAATCCTCCCAGGCCTCCTCCACCACCGGCCGGGTCCACTCCAGCTCCTGCCGCGCGGCCAGCGAGGCCCGCAGCAGCGCCTGTACCACCCCTGGCCCGTATTCGCGCTCCAGGTGCGGCAAAAGCTCCAGTCGAATCTGATTGCGCCGGTAATCCGTGTCACGATTCGTTGTGTCAACGCGGTAATCTATACCCGCCTGGCGACAGTAGCTTTCAGTTTGCTCCCGGGAGATGTAGATGAGCGGCCGGATGATACGTTTTCGCACCGGAGGGATTGACGCCAGCCCGTGCATCCCGGCGCCCCGCAGCACGTTCATCAGAAGCGTCTCGGCCACATCGGTTGCCGTATGCCCCACCGCGATCCGGTCCATATTTTCTCTGCTGGCCGTCTCTTCCAAAAAGGCATAGCGCAGTCTGCGTGCAGCGGCTTCGAGGTTCATCGCGTGCTTTTGGGCGTGGCCGGGAACATCACCACGCCCGACCACCACGCGGCAGCCGCGTTCCCGGGCAAGCTCCCTGACAAACTGTTCATCTTCGTCCGCATCCGGCCGGATACCGTGGTTGTAATGGGCGACGACGATGTGTAAATCCATCGCCGCCCGCATTTCACACAGCAGTCCGACAAGCGCTACTGAATCCTGCCCTCCGGAGACGGCGGCAAGCACCCTGTCTCCCTTCGACAGCATGGAAAAATCGCCGACAGCACGCTGGAAAGCATCGGTGAGCTGCTTTTGCTCGGCCATGGGTATCGCCCGTCTCGCCGGGTGTCAGACGCTGCACAAACAGGCGATTGTGGTCAATCCAGCGGCTGACCGGTAATGCGCCTGTAGATCTCACGGTATCGCCGCCGGGTGTCAGCCACGATGTCGGCGGGAAGCTCCGGGGCTGGGGGTTTCTTATCCCAGTCGAGCGTGTCGAGATAATTGCGCACCGGCTGTTTGTCCAGCGAATCCTGCGACTGCCCCGGCTGGTAGAGGTCTTTGTCCCAATAGCGCGACGAATCGGGCGTCAACGCCTCGTCAATGAGTGTCACATCGCCGTCAATGAGGCCGAATTCGAACTTCGTATCGGCCAGTATGAGACCATGCTCATCGAGGTAGTCGGCCGCCTCGATGTACAGTCTCAGGGTGATTTTTTCAAGCCAGTTGGCGAGCTCGCTGCCGACGAGTCTGGCACACATTTCGCACGTGATATTTTCGTCATGGCCGGTTTTGGCCTTCGTCGCGGGTGTGAAGATAGGCTCCGGAAGCCTGTCGGATTCGCGGAGACCGTCCGGCAGCTTATGGCCGCAGATTTCACCACAGTCTTTGTATGAGCGCCACGCTGAGCCGCTGAGGTACCCGCGGGCCACACACTCGATGGGGATCACTTCCGCCTTCTTCACCCACATTGCCCGGCCATCCAGCAGTTCTGAATGCTCATTCAACACCTCTGGAAAATCTGCCACGTCGGCGC
>JBKHJK010000307.1:0-4183 GCA_046538215.1 Armatimonadota bacterium | reverse complement strand
TTTTAGCCGCGACCCGCTGAGAGCGATATCTTTGTCCTCGAGTATCTCAACGAGGCTGTCGGGAATCGCGGCGGTGGCGTCGTCATCAAAGAGGCCCGCCTGAGCATTGTCTTCCGTCTCAATGAGCAGGCTGATGGCCCGGTCTGTGCCGGTGGCCAGCGCGACGGCTACCTGGCTTTCGCGCCGCGTCGGCACAAGGTACATTTTCCCCTCTTTTGCGGCTTTCACACAGATATCGGCGACGGACTGGTCGTCTGCGGCATCCAGAGCGCCTGTCCAGGAGTGATTTTCCGGATCCGAGGGCAGCCGCTCCAGCAGCTTCGAAAACTCCAGCTCCATCAGAAGCTGCCGCAGCGCCTGTATGTTCATACCCTTCCATTCGAAACCGTCCGGGCTGGTTTCAATGGGCGCGTCTGTTTCTATTCTGGCGAGTTCCCTGGAGATCCGGGCATCGTTCTCATTGTCTGCCAGCCGGTCGTGTGTCGCACCCGTGACCTCGTCGAGGTGCTCGTAAATGTCTTCCAGCGAGGAATACTCGGTGAGAAGGGACGCAGCGATTTTGGGACCGATACCGTAGATTCCGGGGATATTGTCCGAGCTGTCGCCGGTGAGGGCTTTCATGTCCACAAACTGCTCTGGCCGGATTTCGTACTCTTCCTCAAACGCCGACGGATCGTATTTCGTCATCTCCGTGATACCGCGGGTGGTAATGAAGACCTCCACATCCTCGTCCAAAAGCTGCAGCAGATCCCTGTCTCCACTGACGACGGTCACCTCAATGCCCTCGTTTCGAGCCTTCTGTACGAGGGTCCCGATGAGGTCATCGGCCTCGTAGCCTTCCTTTTCGACCTCTGTCAGCCCCAGTGCGGAGATGAGCCTGTGGATGTATGGCCACTGCGCCTTCAGCTCGTCAGGGGTGGGAGGCCTGTCGGCCTTGTACTGCTCGTACATTTCATGGCGGAAGGTTTTTCCGGGGGCGTCGAACGCCACGACCACGTCATCGGGGTCCTGCTCCTGCAGCAGCGCCAGGAGCATCTGCGCGAGGCCATAGACGGCGTTTGTAGGCTGCCCGCTGGAGTTGGACAGATGCGGAAGTGCATGAAAGGCCCGGTGGACGAGACTGTTTCCATCGATCAAAAGGAGCTTTTCAGCCAATGAAATGGCACCTGCTTACGTTCATTTGCGCAAGATCTGGTGTGAAATCAATCTATCCATCAACAGCTGGTCGAAGCATCCGGGCTCGACCAGCAGCGGTCCCTGGAGCCTGTGGATTTCCCGGCCGGTAGGAAGGGGCAGCAGTGAGTCGGTGCCCAGCAGATCATCAATGAGGGTGTGGCGGCGCCCGAACGTCTTGAGCTTCGGCTCCCCCCTGATGCCGCCTCTGTCGGCGGCGATGTCCACGGCGTCATGGAAGTTGCCCAGGCTGTCAACAAGGCCGAGCTTTTCGGCCTGTCTTCCCGTCATAACGCGGCCGTCGGCGATCACCCGCACCCTCTCGCGCGGCAGGTCGCGCCCCTCCACAACGGCATCCAGAAATTGCTCGTACACGTCGTCCAGCATTTCCTCTATCAGCTTCTTTTCGTCGGGTCGCATCGGCCGCAGGGGCGTGCCCGTGTCCTTGAATTTCCCTGTTTTCAGCGTCTGATCCACGACACCAAGCTTGTCCATCAGTCCGTAGTAGCCAATGCCGGACATGATCACACCGATGCTGCCGGTCATCGTCGAGCCATTGGCGACAATTTCGTCGGCCCCGCAGGCGATGTAATAACCGCCCGAGGCCGCAACATCACCAAAGGAGGCGATGACGGGCTTCTTTTCTGCGAGAGCCACGACTTCCTGGTGTATCGCCGATGCCGCGGCGGCCGATCCTCCGGGACTGTTAATGCGCACAATAACGGCCTTCACATCTTCGGCCTTGCCCGCCGCACGCAGCTCTTCCATGATAGCTCGCGACCCCGGGGTTTCTCCAAAGAGGGCGGACCCACGTCCTCCGGCGTGGATGAAGCCGGGTATGGTGATCAGGCCAACGCGTTCACCGTATGATATTCCGGCGCTCTGGGTGCCCGTCACCGAGCTGACCAGATAGAACAGGCCGGCGACACCGACCGCGCCCACAAGCATGAGCACGAGCAGAATGATGATGATCGTGGCCGGCCCGCGCTTCGGGCTGGAATCCTTTGGAGGCTCCTGTCCCCCGCCTCCACCAGACCCGTACTGTGCGGATGGCGGCTGCTGCGGGGGTGGTGGCTGCTGCGGTGGCCGTTGGCTCTGTTGTGGTGGTCGTGAGGCTCCAGCAGGTCCGGCAGAACCTGCGGTCTCATCCCATCCCGGCGGAGACGGAGGTGGCTGATGGCCGGGTGGGCGGCCATCGTTTTCAGCATCCTGCGGCTCTTCGTTGTGTCCGCCGAAGCGGTCGTTATCGTGGTTTGTGTCCATGGCGTCCCTCTCTTGCGGCTATCGGATCTATGACAAAACGGAGGCGTTTTCGGGCCATGTATGGGCTTTTTACGGCCCCGTCCGCCTGCCTTGACAACGCTTTCACGGACGCACTATACTCAACATACAAAGCCGGAGTGGCGGAACTGGCAGACGCACTGGACTCAAAATCCAGCGGGCCTTAAAAACCCGTGTCGGTTCGAATCCGACCTCCGGCACCATCGAAAACACCGGCCACGGCCTCCGGGCTGTGGCCGTTTCTCTGGCTCACTCCACTTCGTACCCCTCGGGCGCTCCCATGTTGCGGAATTTCCGGTAGCGGCTTTGCATAAGCTCATCGCCGGAGAGGCCTTCAAGCGTTTCGAGCTCTTCTGTGAGGGCCGTTTTGAGATTCGCGGCCGCCCGGGGGTGATCCCGGTGTGCGCCGCCGGTGGGCTCCGGGACGATTCTGTCAATAACGGACAGCTTCCGGGCATCTTCGGCAGTGAGTCGCAGGGCCTCGGCGGCCTCCTCGCGACGTGACGGATCGCGCCACAAAATAGCCGCACACGATTCGGGTGTGATCACACAGTAGTAGGCGTGCTCCATCATCATCAGGCGGTCGCCAACGCCGATGCCGATAGCGCCGCCGCTGCCGCCCTCCCCGATGACCGTGCAGACGATGGGGGTGGGCAGGCCGAACATCTCGCGCTGGTTGGTGGCGATCGCCTCAGAGATACCGCGGCTTTCGGCGTCTTCCAGGCAATCGGCGCCGGGGGTGTCAATGAAGGTAATAACCGGCCGTTGCATCTTTGCGGCAAACCGCATCACTCTCAGCGCCTTGCGGTATCCCTCGGGGCGGGACATGCCGAAGTTGTGTTTCTGGCGCTCGGTCGCAGTCCGCCCCTTCTCCTGCCCGATGACCGCAACCGGCTTGCCCTCCAGGAATGCCACGCCGGCGATGATTGCGCGGTCGTCACCGAAGCGGCGGTCCCCGTGGAGTTCAACGAAATCGTCGAAAATCCCCTCGATGTAATCCGACGACTGGGGGCGCTTTTCGTGCCTCGCCAGCGCTACCTTGTCCCAGGCCGAAAGGTCGCTGCATATTTCTTCCGCGAGTTCCTCTGCCTTTTGTTCCAAGTTTTCGAGCTCCTCGCTGTATTTCTCTTCACCATTCTCCACCAGTTGTCTGAGCTCTTCGATGCGTTCATCAAGCTCATCCAGCGAATCGCCCAGCGACATCCATTTACTTTGCTTCATGGTAATCCCACACAATTCATCCGGCCGTCGGGTGTTGGTTTTTGAGTCATGCCATGCACCACTGGAGGACTTTGCCGAGGGCTTCAGGGATCTGCTTTCGATTCAGCAGCATGTCTATCATGCCGTGCTCGTATTGGAACTCGGCCGTTTGAACGCCCTCGGGCATCTTCAGTCCGGTCACTTCCACCACCCGCGGCCCCGCGAAACCCATGGCCGCCTTCTGTTCGGCGATGATGATATCTCCCAAAAAGGCGAAGCTCGCTGTTACGCCGCCGTAGGTTGGATGTGTGAGCACGGTGATATACGGCAGATTGGCTTGCGCCAGCTTTGCAGCTGCGCCAGAGGTTTTTGCCATCTGCATGAGCGAGATGAGGCTTTCCTGCATGCGGGCTCCGCCGGACGCGCAGACCATGACGACCGGGATATGGTGCTGTATCGCCCGCTCCATAAGCCGTGCGATCCGCTCACCGACCGTCCAGCCCATACTGCCTCCGACAAAGCTCAGGTC
>JBKHJK010000306.1:0-4186 GCA_046538215.1 Armatimonadota bacterium | reverse complement strand
ATGCGTATCTGTTTGTCGGGCCGCCCAACGTGGGGAAGACGGCGGTGGCGATGGAGCTGGCGAAGGCGTTGAACTGCGAGACGCTGGAGGATCCGGCGGATACTGCGGCTGTGGAGCCGTGTGATGAGTGCCGGGCGTGCCGGGCGATCGAAAAAGAAAACTATCCCGATTTCATGATACTTCGCCCGACCACAAAGCTGGAGGAGCGGACCAGTGACGAAGACGAAGATCCCGATGACGTGCGCCAGAAGCGGGACATATTTGTCGAAATGGATGACGCGATGATCCGCATTGACGACGTCCGCGACCGGCTTTTCCCGCATGTGTCTCTGAAACGAAGTTCCGGCCGGCGGAAGGTGTATATCATCTGTCGTGTTGAGACAATGAACAGTGAGGCCGCCAACGCCTTTTTGAAGACCCTGGAGGAGCCGCCGCCCAACACCACCTTTGTCCTGACCTCCACAAACACCTCAGAGCTGCTGCCCACGATCGTCTCGCGCTGCCAGGTGATCAATTTCAATCCGGTCCGGGCGGATGAGACCATGGAATTTCTGCAGCGGACGCATCCAGAGGAAGCACCCGAGCGTCTGCAAACGCTGGTGTCCATGTCCGCCGGGCGTGTCGGCTGGGCGCAGAGGCTCCTGCAGCATCCGGAAACGCTGGATATCCGAAGCGAGCTTCTGGACCTGTGCGCACAACTTGCCGGGGCTCAATACGTGGACTGCAACTGGGCCGGAGAACGGTTCGTGGAGGCCGCCGAGCGCTGGTGGATGGCGACGAATGACAAAGAAATGGCCGAAAGAGCCCTCAAAGCCAGCAGGAGCCGCGTTTTGCGGGTCACCATGCGCGATATCATAGATATCCTTGTTACATGGCTGCGCGACCTGCTTGTGGTGACGTGCAGTTCACAAACCGCCGGTCTGATCAACGTTGATCATCTGCAGGAGCTACAAACCATCGCCGTTGGAACAAAGGCTGACAGGTACAGGACGGCGTGCAGCTATCTGCACGATCTGAAGAACGACCTGCGGGGAAACGCCAACCTTCAGCTTGTATCCGAGATACTGGCGCTGCGGCTTATCTGGGCCCATAAATAATCCGAATTCGACTCGACCCTCAGTTTGACGGGCCATCTGTTCACTCAGTTGATCTCGTTCATCGCCGTTTCGATATCCTCGCACAAAAGCAACTCCACCGCATCGGTGGCCGCCTCGACGAGGTCTTCCACGGCGTCTGTGTCACGACTGCGGAAAGGGGAGAGCACGTAGTCGCGTGCGTCCATATACTCGGGCGGAGAGCCGATTCCGAGGCGCAGCCGGGGGATATCGGGCGTTCCCAGCCGGTCAATGATGTTCTGCATGCCACGGTGACCGCCGGCGCTTCCTCCACGCCGCAGCCGCAGAACTCCCAGGTCCAGGGCAATATCATCGTAGATAATCAGCAGATCCGAGGGGTCGAAATCATAAAAGCGGGCGACCGCCTCCACGGCCAGCCCGCTTCTATTCATCATTGTCTGCGGCTTCAGCAGGATCACGTCCTGCTGTCTGATCCGGCCCCGGGCGAACTCCGAGTCAAACCTCCGCTTGCGCAGCGGCACATGATGGCGCTGTGAAAGCCGGTCAATGACCCAGAAGCCGATATTGTGCCGGGTCTGTTCGTATTTCGGTCCGGGATTGCCGAGACCAGTAATACACCGCATTACTCAGGCTCTTCGGAGAGCTCTTCAGGTGCAGCTTCGCCCTCTGCAGCCTCTTCGCCCTCTTCACCCTCGACGGCTTCCTCGCCCTCCGCCAGGGCCTCTTCCGCTTCGGCTTCAAGCTCTTCAGGTGTGAGCTCTTCGATGCCTTCGAGCAGTTCTTCGGGCAATTCGGCGAACTCGTCCACGCGCACCTCAAGGTCCTCTTCGGTGATCGGTGCGGCGATGGAGACGATAGGATCATCAGGATCCATTTTCAGCTCCACGCCTTCGGGCACCTGGAGGCTGTCGGCATAGCGGGTGTCACCGATTTCCATCCCGTCAATGCTGACATAAATCTCCTCGGGAATCTCCATCGGGAGACATTCGACGGTTGCCTCATACTCAATCTGATTCAGAGCACCGCCCTCATCCGATACGCCCGGCGATTCGCCCTCGGTGATAATCGGCACCTCGATGGTAATCGTCTCCTCGAGTGAAACCCACTGAAAATCCACATTCAGGGGTTCCTTTTCGACCGGTGAATACTCCACATTTTTCAGGAGTGCGGCCATCTCCTCAGATGGGGCTTCCCCGTCAATATGCAGTTCGATGAGAATGTTGGAGCCAGCGGCGTGATCAACAATGTCAATCAAATCGTGATATTCCACTGCCAGCTTCACGTTCTCTTTGTCCAGGCCGTAAACGACGCCCGGCACTTTGCGGTCCCTGCGCAGCTTTCTGGCGGCGCCTGTGCCACTTTCTTCGCGCGACTGTACATTCAATGTGATCTGTTCCACTGTTGTTGCTACCTCCTGCTTCAATCCCGCGGTCTTAAAACATCCGTTTCTGGCGCGCGGACTGGCGTGCCAGGCATTTGCTGACAGATTCATCGCGGTGTATCCGGTCAATAGCGTCAGCAAACAACGGTGCCACGGTCAGAATGGTCATTTTATCAAACAGCTTGTTCTCCGGCACCGGAATCGTATTGGTAAAAACCAGTGCCTCAAACGGTGCGTCTTTGAGCCGGTCCACAGCCGGACCCGAAAGCACCGGGTGTGTGGCCGCACAATACACCGCCGCCGCGTCCCGCTCGGTCAGCATCTGGGCACCCAGACAGACCGTCCCGGCGGTATCCACCATGTCGTCAAGCAATATCGCGCGCTTGCCCTCCAGATCGCCGATAACCTCAATCGCCTCAACCTGATTGGGGCGCCGCCGCCGCTTGGCGATAATGGCCAGGGTGGCATTGAGCTCATCAGCCATGCTCTTGGCTTCGTCGAGCCCGCCGACGTCCGGAGACACGACAGCCACGTCATCACCCTGCAGGTCGTGGTCGAGAAAATGCGAGGCAATGATCCGGCGTGCGGGCAGATGGTCCACCGGTATGTCAAAAAAACCCATGATCTGGTCGGCGTGCAGATCCATCGCCAGCACGCGGTCGGCCCCGGCGCTTGTGATCAGGTTTGCGACAAGCTTGGCGCTGATCGGTTCGCGTCCCTTCGACTTCCGGTCCTGGCGGGCGTAGCCGTAGTACGGTATCACTGCAACGATCCGCCCCGCGGAGCCGCGCTTCAGCGCATCAATCATCACCAGAAGCTCCATCAGGTTCTCGTTCACCGGCGGGCAGGTGGACTGGACGACAAAGGTGTCTGCGCCCCGCACACTTTCTTCAATCCGCACCCGAACCTCGCCATCGGAGAACCGTTCGACACTGGCGTCTCCCAGTTCTGCGCCGAGTTCCCGGGCGATGTTGCCTGCCAGCAGTTCGTTGGAGTTTCCGGAGAAAATCAGCATCGGTCCGTGATCCACGGTCGCTGTCCCCCCACAATCATACGTCCGGAGCAGCTTTTGCCACCAGCCTGTCCGACAACCGTTTCGCGCCACACGGTTTATCCTTAAAAACCTTTGCACAAGTTGCCGGATGTACGCCGATTTTGCGGATTTTCTGACAGGCTGCTACGTTCTCCGGAAAAAGCTCCGAACACCATTATCTGGCTGGGGCGGAAGGATTCGAACCTTCGAATGCGGGATCCAAAGTCCCGTGCCTTACCGCTTGGCCACGCCCCAGCACATGTCTTAATTCACCGACAAAAATCAAAGCACACCAGGCGGGCCGGGGTGCATTGTGAATTTCAAATTATTTCCCCTCGAGGCCGGCCCCCGAACCCAACAGCCAAAAGCGTCACAGGCTCTCGTCTTTCGTCTGCGCCCATTCTCGGACGGTTGCCAGATCCTGCACGCGGTCAATGTCGAATGCCACGGACGCATACGGGCTTATCACAGCCAGGACCTGGCACTTCAGCAATTCTTCAGCACGCTGCAAAACGCGGACGAGTGAAAGCCGCTTCAACAACAGTTTAACCACAAAACGCCAGCCTAGCAAGTTGCCAAGTGCGAATAGATTCTTCCGACGAGCATAGGCCTCCCGCAAATATTGGAAATTGTGCGACAGAAAATCTCTCGTCATCATCGCCAGAGCTCCGCCGGTAAACCGTGCCTCCTTGAGGC
>JBKHJK010000305.1:0-4196 GCA_046538215.1 Armatimonadota bacterium | reverse complement strand
CCACCGCCATGTCGCCGGATTCCAGCATCTCCCCCGTCGAGACCGCAGGCATAAGACCAACACACGCAACGAAACAGACCACCAAAAGCCCGGTGCGAGCACGCATGGTTCGAAGCTCCCGTCATCATCAGATAACACGTGTATGGAGTCTTCGGGTGGTGGCTGAGGGATTCCTACTTCACCATGAGGATTGGCCGGGGTTAGAGGTGGCGCAGCATTAGCAAAGCAGCTTTCGTGAGCCGTGGTGATGATGTGGGATCGGTGGTTGAGTGAGCGATCAGATTAGGGATAAATGAAGGCCCAGCACACGCCGCGGTTGTTGTCACACATCCCGGGGTTATCGTTCAAGAAAAGCTCCAGTTCGCCGTCACACGGGGCGGTGAAAGTTCCCCCGTAGGCGACACCGAAATACTCATCGCCGATACGCCCTGTAAGCTGTCCCTCTCCACCTTCGGGATACAGGAAGTCCGGAGGGCAGTCGGCGTGGAATCCGCCCGGTGTGGTGATGAACCACGGCATTTGTGCGACACAGGTTGTCCACTGTCCACCGGCGGAGATGGAGAACCGCTGGCCCGCTTTGAGGTGCACGCCCGTCATGCATCCGGGGCTATTCGCCGGCGGGACCAGCGCCACCGTTGCGCCGGAACTGTTCTTCACATGTCCGTCAAGATAGCCGACGTTGTATGTGTCGTTGCCGTGCCATCCCTTCAGGTCCCAAATGACCGGCACCCGGCTTTCATCGAAGTTCCGCGGAGGTACTCCGATAAACCAGCCGAAGCCGGCGTAGATGTAGCTGGTGCCGCAAACATCCGAGGGCCGGCGGCCGGAGACCATCATCTCGCCCGGACATATCCACACATCCGAGTTTTTCACGTAGGTGTCCAGCGCCCCCACGGGATAGGAGATAGCTGTGGCAACCTCATCGAGATTGTCCGGGTCGTTGATGAGGTTCAGATATCCGGGCATCCCGTTGTAGTCGCCCCGATACATGATGACGGCGGTGGTAATCTGCTTGAGGTTGCTCGCACACGAACACTGGCGTGCCCTTTCGCGAGCCTGGCTGAATACGGGAAAAAGCATCGCCGCAAGAATGGCTACAATGGCAATGGTGACGAGCAGTTCGATCAGGGTAAAACCGGTGTCTGTTGAAACAATTCGCAACCCACGTCATCCTCGTGGCCGATGGTGTAAAACGGATCGAGCAATGGACGTGTACTATTTAACATCTTCAATGGTCAGCTCGTCAACCGAAACATCATCTGTGAGCGCCCCGAACCACACGCGCAAGGGGCCGTCTGCAATTCCGACATCGGCTTCGTAAGGCTGACCGTTCACTTTTCCGAGGATCTGTTTCGGGTGGATTTCGAGAGTGACGCTGTACGTCTGTGTGGGCTTGCTCTCAGCGAGGGTGAAGCTATTCCGGAAAATGATCTCTTCCTCCCGCAGTACCGTAATAAGTGCATTGTCCGGGCCGCGTTCTGAAGCCTGGTTGAGCTGCACTTTGACACCATCGCGCGGGGTTGCAGTATTTCCCGGGAGCGCCAGGTCATCGGCACACTCCTTGTGAGCCCTGGCGGCGCATATTATCAGAACTCCACCCTCCGTTGTGCCCGACACCGTGATCCTGCACGGCATGGCGGCTGACGGCTCCTTCTGAAATACAATCGGGCCGTCTTCGGGAGCGTTCACCAGCCGCAGCATCCCGTCCTCAATTACTGGTGCGCGTCCCTTCCATGATTCCCATCCATCCAGGTCGTCAAAGCTCTCATGGTAGGGCATTTCCGGCAGCTCTCCCTGCCATTTTGGCCCTACGACACGATCGACTCTGCGCACGCCCATCCGATGCAGTGGAGATTTTGAGACGTTGACATCTTTGCCCGATGGAACCGTGGGCTGGCTGGCCGGGACGGTAGTTTCGCTTCTGCTGCGCTGCTGATGGACGTGGACAATTGACGCGGCGATGATAACTGTGACGATAATGGTGGTGATTATTTCCGTTATCCGATATGGGGGGACGTTGTTCCGCATTGCAGCATCACCAACGGCTTGCGCGAATCAGAGCCCGGCCAAACAGCGACGCTGCAAGCCATCGCAGGGCAACTCCTGCAATGGAGCACGCCGCCACAAAAACCCACAAACGCAGCGCTCCGGGGGCTATCAGACCAAAGGGGAAAATATTTGGGACTGCTTCAAACCCGACCGGTGCAACGAGATATGAGAGCCAGACGTGTGCCAGGGCCAGCGCAAACATCACACACTCGGCGACATACGCAATACCGCTGGCGATCGCGTAGGCCGCTGCCGGGACCGTCGAAAATGCCATACGAAGCTGCTGTAACATGACCTCCTGCACCGAAGGCGGTTGACAGGGCCCCTCGCCGGCGATTTCCTGGGAGTATTCCATGGTCTCGCGCACGGCCGCAAGCTCGTGGCGGCAGGTGGGGCAGGCAGCGAGGTGGGCGACCGAATCATCGGCATCCGGCGCACTGTATCCGCTGATGGCGAAGCACGCAAGACTGAGATCACTCAGGTGATCTGCTTTCTGCGGCAATTGCCCGTCGGTGTGTTCCGACAACAGGCGAGCGGCCCTTGCCATCTGCTGCATCTCACGACGACATTCCGCACATTCTTTCAAATGCTCGGATATGGTAGCCTCGTCTTCACGGGTGAGTTCATCACCGGCACGATTCCATATATCCCTGAATCTCGCACAGTTGCTCATTAGGGGTCACACTACAATATAATGCTACTTATCTGCCAAGTGTTACACAAGTCCTTGCTTACATATTTCTGAATAGTTCTGGTTCGAGGCGCAAAAGGGCGTCTTTAAGGCGCCGGAGTGCGTCATAAATGCGTTTGCGCGCCGCGCCCTGAGAGATACCGAGGATCCGGGCGATGCCCGGACCGGTCATTTCCTCCTCAAAACGCAGCGCGAGAATCAGGCGGTCATCGTTGGAAAGCTCGGCAAACGCCGTCCGAACCGTCTTCGCTCGCTCCTCCTTCTTCAACTGGTCCGGCGGATCGGCAGTCGTGTCCGGATCGCAAATGTGATCGAAGATGTCCTCCTCATTACGATTTGGACCCGGGAGATTGCGCACCGTATGCTCCTGCAGGCGTTTGTGCCGCTCCAGCCACTGGAGGCAGTGGCGGGTGGCGATGGTGGTGAGGTAGGCGCTGAAGGGGGCGATGGGCCGCCAATCACGCAGGGCGCGCTTGTCATTGGCCAGGAGCTTTTCTACGATCTCCGCCTGAAGGTCAGCGCGGTCCTCGCGCCGTTTTGCGTACTTTCCGACGATGATAGCCAGATGTGTGTGAAACAACTCCATCAAGGCGTCAAAAGCTTCGGCACTGCAGGCCGCCGCTTTCTTCACCAAAGCGGCCTCGTCGTCAGGGATATTCTCGGGCGCCACCAGGTCCCTCCATCCACATATTCTGCGCTGACCCTATAACCCTGTAAACAACTTTCCCTGCGGTTGACAGCGGCAAGAAAACGGCACACGTGAATATTCTCGGCGTCGGCTCACGAAACCTCTTTATCAGGACATACATTTGTATAAGTGCGCACTAGTACCCCGTGACAGCACGCCTCATCTGAACTCCGGTCCGGGTGACGGCGGGGGATTATTTGCAGCCTCTCTCTGCCATCGGCGGATATGCTCCATCCCTGCCATCTGCAACCGTCCGTTCTCAAACCAGGCGTGGGGGCGGACCTCCGTCTCCTGCAGATCGCACCGGCGGATGATCTCATCACGCAGTGCCTCCATGTCGCGTCCGGCCCGTCGCAGATGGGCGTAGCCTGTTTCGATGGCCTCATCGCTGTCGGTGATTACCGTCATGCGGTATGACCGCGGTCCCGGTTCCGTCACACCCAGCGTGGACCACTGCAGCGCTGTGATCTCATCCCAGCCAACAAACTGCTCTCCGCCGGTGTCTTCGGCGACCACCAGGCCCTCGTCACAGACGCCGACCCGGGCGTAGTTTTCTTTGATTGTCCACCACACCGGAAATATCGCCATCAGCAGAAGCCAGCCGCACAGAAACAACACCGGCATGTATGCAGTACCTCCGTAATCCTCCCCGGGCGGAGTGGTGTATGCGGGATTGAGGAAAATTGGGAGACCGGCGAGCCCGGCGAGGAACACCGCCACCAGCAGCGCCCGGCCGGTGTATTTTTGGAGGACGCGCGGACCGACCTG
>JBKHJK010000304.1:0-4229 GCA_046538215.1 Armatimonadota bacterium | reverse complement strand
GTTCCTCCGGTACGTATCGCCACTTGCAGTCGGCCTGTTGATTATTGCCATCGCTGTGCTTTTCGCCACGCTGTTTCTGCACATGCGCACCGCCGTGCTGCTGGTAGTCTCGGTGGGGCTGTATGGGGGCTATATTCTCACCTGCGTAGCCCTGTTCAACCAGGCCGGGATGCTGATTGATATGCTTGCACCGAGCCTCCTGATGGCGGGCTGTTTCATCATCCTGGTGGGACTGCGGCTCGTCGGTGAGGAAAAGCGGCGCCACCAGGTTCAGCAGACACTGGCACGCTTCGTTCCTTCCTCTCTGGCCGAAGATTTGATCATTGACGACGCGGTGGAAACGCTGAGGGGACAGCGACGCGTCATCACCTGCATGTTTGCCGACATCCGGGGCTTCACCTCCGCCTCGGCAGGCGCGGATCCGGAAGCTATCGTGGAGCTGTTGAACCGATACTTCAGCTTCATGGTGACAATCATCTGGCGCCATGAGGGCACGCTCGACAAGTACATCGGTGACGAAATCATGGCCTTCTGGAATGCCCCGGTGTACCAGGATGATCATGCTTACAGGGCCGTCCGGGCAGCGCTGGAGATGCAGCGGGAGATTGACCGACGGCAGGACGAGTGGGAGTTTCTGTGCATGCCTGATCTCCGCGCAGGCGTCGGAATTGACACCGGCGAGGTCCTGATCGGATACATCGGCTCACAGGAGCGGATGCAGTACACCGCGATCGGCCACCACGTCAACATCGCCTCACGGCTTCAGCATCTTACCAAGGAAATAGGTGCCCGGATACTGATCTCCGCCGATACCTATGAGCAGGTCAAAGGACAATTTGTGATCGAATTCGAAGGCGCCTTTGAGATCCGGGGCCTCGAAGGAACACTGGATGTCTATCGCGTGATCGGCCCGGCGGACGAGCCGGATTATCTTGATCAGCAATAACACACTCGGCCAACCCAAATAAAAGGAATTAAGTCAGATCACACGGAATATAGGTATCAGGACAGGCCGTTAGACGGTGCGATCCGGTGTCATGGGGGAGCCAGCGGTGGAGTTCGAACTCCGGGACAAAATTGACGATCAGTACAAGGTGATAGAGAAGCATCGTGGCGGGATGAGCGTCGTTTACGTGGTCCTGGACGATTTTTCACAGCGTCGTTTTGCCGTCAAAACCCTCAAGGAAGAATTGCTGGAGGATCGTGCGTCCGTCGAGCGTTTCTCCCGCGAGGCCCGGACGTGGATGAACCTCGGCAGGCACAAAAACATCGTCGAAGCCATTATCTACCGGGAGATCGCCGACCAGCCCTTCCTGTTTCTCGAATATGTTGACGGCACCGACCTGCAGACGCTCCTGGACACTGAACAGCGGCTCTTTATCCCCCAGCTTCTCACCTTCATGTCACAGGTTGCCTCGGGAATGGAGTATGTCCACAGCCTCCCGATCGGACCGGGAGACCGGGGAGTTGTGCATCGCGATCTCAAGCCGGGCAACCTGATGCTGAATCGGAATGCCGAGGTGAAAGTCACTGATTTCGGCCTGGCGAAGGTGTACGGTGGATTTACGCGCCTGACTGACACCGGTTTTGGCCTTGGCACCTACGCCTACATGCCGCCAGAGCAGTTCATGGACGCCGCCTCCGCCGACCGGACCTCCGATATATACAGCATAGGCGTGGTGATGTACCGGGCGGTGACGGGCCAGCCTCCGGTGCAGGCGGAAAACGTGGGGGCGCTGATTCAAAACATCCTCAACCAGACACCGGTGAGGCCCACCCAGCTCGTCGGGAATGTCACCGCGGCTCTTGAAGAAGTGATCATGCGGTGTCTGGCGAAAGATCGCCGCGACCGGTACCAGAACTTCTCTGACTTTGCCCGGGCGCTGGGTGACGTCGAACCTTCGGCCCAGCAGGCCGCCGCCGACAATCGTATCCGGGAATGCGAAAAATGCGGGTATATGACCCTCCACGAATACGATAACTGTCCCATCTGTGTCACCAGGATGCACGAGAGAGTGTACCGGCCCACAAGTGACCGCGCCCAACAACCGCAGAAGTGTGAGGAAATAGAGGCCGAGCAGCGGGCCGAGAAAGACAAAAAAGACGACGCACGGACGACTGAGGCAGCCGATGAACTCTACGAAACAGCCTGCAGGCGCATCGAAGAGGGTGACCTGAAGCGGGGGATTGCACTGCTGCGGCAGGTGATTGTGCTGAATCCGGAGCATTCCGACGCCAGGCACGCGCTGGATGAGGCCGCCCTTGCCCTGGTCAAGCAGCGGTCGCGCAAGACCACCCGGGCGTACAACTGGCCGATGTTCCGCGGGAATATCACTCGCAGCGGATACACTCCGGAGATCGTGACCCCGCCGCTGCAAAGACGCTGGCAGGCGAAGGTGGGGGAGTGGGTCATGGCCTCGCCGGCGGTATCAAACGGGATCGTATTCGTGGGTGGCGCAATTGACGACCCGCCGCTGTCCGGACGACTGGCTGCGTTCGGCGCCAAAGAAGGGCACCTGGTCTGGGATCACAAATTTCACCACGAAGTCCTTTTGAGCCCCTGTGTGCTGGACGGCAAGCAGGTCTTCGTCGCCGTCGGCAGCCGCCTGATCGTCATGGACGTCCGCGCGGGCAAGCCCCAGTGGTCGGTGAATGTCGGGTCCACCATCACCACCAGCCCGGTGGCCTGGCAGAACGTGGTGTATATAGGAACCGAGGACGGCCATCTGCTGGCAATAAATTCCAGGAGCGGGCAGGTGATCTGGGATTTCAGCATCGAGATGGCGATCTATTCATCCCCACTTGTCTGGCAGGGGCGAGTCTATGCAGGCAGCGCCGACCATCAGCTCTATGCGCTGCACTCCAATTCCGGTGAGGTTGCCTGGTCACACATGACCGGTGGTGAAATATTCGCCTCTCCCGTCTTTCACAGGGGCCGCATCTACGTGCCTTCCACTGACCACCGCCTTTACTGCCTCGACGCCGAGGAGGGCCGGCAGGTGTGGGAGTTTCAGACCGAGGCGCCCATCGAATCATCCCCCGGCGCCTGTCAGTCCTACATCTTCGTCGGATCGCGCGACCACCATCTGTACGCCGTTGATGCCGAAACCGGTGCGCATCTATGGAATTTCGAGGCCGGAGACTGGGTCAATTCATCGCCGGCGATCAGCGGTCATGTGGTGTACTTTGGGTCACACGACGGCTGTGTGTACGCACTGGAGACGCGGACTGGAGTGCTCCTGTGGCAGTATGAAACAGATGGGGAGATACAGAGCTCGCCGGCCATATCAGCACGCAAGATCTATATCGGAAGCAATGACGGGAACCTGTACTGTTTCCGGAGTCGGTGAAGTTTAAACCATTAAAGCTACATAAAGCTCTACAATAAGTGACACCCCGTCGTCGCCTCAGACCATCCTCCATTCTCCCGCCGAAGGATGTAACGGCTCCCGACGCCCTTGCATGTTTCATGCGTTTTTCGTATTGTGTGCGGGACGGGAGTACCGTTTTTTCCGGTTGCATAACGTGTGAGGGAGCTTTGCGATGTACCAGGCACGGCACTATCGGAAGGATCTCTGGGCAGAAGACCTCGTACGGTTTGAAGTGGTCAGCGGAGAAACCGATCTGCTGATCATGGCGGACGCTGATTACACACAGATCGCACAGGCCGCCGTCAGTGAGGTGCGAGGCGATCTCACCCGCTATATCGAAAGGCACCCGGATTTTGCCACCAGTTTCCTTCCGAGGAGGGCTGCGGGGCATGCGCCGGAGATCGTCCGGCAGATGTGCTGTGCCTCGCAGGCGGTGGACGTCGGTCCGATGGCCGCGGTCGCCGGAGCTGTGGCGGGGGCAGTGGGGAGAAGGTTGCTTGAAACCAGCGAGCAGGTTATAATCGAAAACGGCGGCGACATCTTCATGAGCACAAAGCAGGACCGCCGGGTCAGCATATACGCCGGGACGTCGCCCTTGAGTGGCAAAGTCGGTGTGTTCATACCCGGGCAAAGCTGCCTGGGAATTTGCACATCGTCAGGA
Source organism: Armatimonadota bacterium (assembly GCA_046538215.1). Taxonomy (GTDB): domain Bacteria; phylum Armatimonadota; class Zipacnadia; order Zipacnadales; family UBA11051; genus JBKHJK01. The sequence goes on along the minus strand of JBKHJK010000304.1, from coordinate 197 downwards.
ACAGTGGGTCATTCTCACAGCGACGGCTGCGCCGACAGCGCCATGGTGGTTTCGGAGGATATTGCGCTGGCCGATGCGGCCGCAACGGCTCTGGGCAACCGCGTTCAGACGCCGGATGATATTGAGCCAGCGTTTCAGTGGATAAGAACAATCGAACGTATTACACACGCAGTCGTCATTGTTGGAGAGCATTTCGG
>JBKHJK010000303.1:0-4245 GCA_046538215.1 Armatimonadota bacterium | reverse complement strand
GTAGGTGCCCTGTACGATGCCGTTGCCCTGTACCGCCACTTCGACGAGCGAAGCGGGAGGGCGTCCGTCCTGCCGCGCGGCGGTTGCATCTGAGGCATGTGCGAGTTGTGTCACATTCGAAAAATCTACCGCCACTGACTGCGGACCGGCAGCGCCACCTCCGGGAGTAAAATCGAGCGTCACCGGACTGCCTGCGGTGATGGCGCCGGAGCCATCGAAACTCAGGGTCCCGGTTGCTGTAGAACCCTCGCATTCCAGCGTCACATCGTAGCTGTTGGCTCCGGCCTTCGTCATCGTTATCTCAAACTCGTGAGCGTCGCCCAGAGAATCGTACACCTGGATGGATGTCTCCACATCCGCCCCTCCTGTTGCCTCGGAGTTGAGATTCCCCTGCATGTCTATGCTCTGACTGGCCTCTCCGCTAGTCAGGCTCCCCAGGTCAAACTGCATGTCCGTCGGTGCAACAGTGGTGTTGATGCCGTCGCTGCCGCTCATCCATCCCTGCACCTGCAGGCCGCTGTGGCTGCTGACAAGAGTATTGGCGTCATCAAGCGTGAAGGAGCCGTCCCGGCTGTAGAGATTGACATCTCCGGAACGAAGCACAAACATGCCCGGCCCCTCAATTGCACAGTCCAGGGGCTGGCCGGTGGATTCGACGGCTCCCTGGGTATGCATGGTCTGAATCGTGCCCAGACCACTGCCACTGCCTACCTGGACGGGGTTGACGCCGCCGGCATCTCCTGAAGCGGCCTGGCCTCCCCGAAGTGTCTGGTAGTACGCATCCCGGAAGGTGCTCCGGCTGGCTTTGAAGCCAACTGTGCTGGCATTGGCAAGATTGTTGCCCACCACATCAAGTCTCGTCTGGTTATTGACGGTGCCGGACAGGCCGGCAAAAAGTGCTCGGTTCACGAAAATACCTCCTGGTGTCCATCCATGTTTTCTAAAACTGTCTGCGCATTTAGGGGCGGAAATTATCTGCTTTTCATTGCCGCATTCTGCCACCCTGCGAGAGAAATCCAGTCCCCGGCGTCGAACGCTGTCGGTTTGCGGCTTCCCAGACATACAATGCCGTTCATGCCGTCAAATTCTGAGGGAACGCATAGCAATGACCGGAAGCCCAGTTGCGCCATTTGCCGCTCAAGACTGCAGCAGGATCTGCGAGTGTCCAGACAAACAGCACCCCGGAGTGACCCCTGCAGGAGTTCTCTGGCCGCGCCGTCGAGGGGAACCCTGATGCTGCAGGCAACCTCTTCCGCGGCGCGGGGATACGCTGATTGTGTGTCCAGGGTCGGGTGTTTGTGCTCATGGACCAGCAGGAAAGCCGCGTCGAATTCTATTTTCTCCCGGAGGTGACGACACATCGCCCCGAAACCAACTGGGACGGTCTCTTTCTGCACACCGGCCGCTGGGGAACCTGCGAGGGCTTCAGCAACCGGCAAAGGCTCAGTGCGTGGTGTCATTGTCATGGCCTCCCAACGTGCGCCATACCATCATTCGACGCGCAGCACCTGCGACATATCTATGACGGCCTCGTCAATGGTGAGCAAAAACGAGCTGTCTTCAGCACGTGTGATTGCCGAAACGGTGCCGGTCTGCACGATTCCGCTGTCATCCAGATATGAGACAGTCCGCCCGAGCATATTCAGAGGGCCAGCCAGTTTGTTGCTCGCTGAAAGCTGGCTGCTGATTTCCTCTAATGTGCTCACACTCTGCAGCTGGCTCAGTTGTGACATGAATTCAGTGCCTTCCATCGGAGACAAAGGATCCTGATGCTGCATCTGCGTGATGAGCAGTTTCAAGAACTCATCACTCCCTATCTCCATCCCTCCACTACTGGCGGCGTTTTGTGTCTGTACGGAACCGGCTGTATTGACTCTCATCACAATTTCACCTGGGCCCTCTGCATCGGGCGTTACAAAATATCACCGAATGTGATCAGGGCTGCGACGCCGTGGCGGCCACGCATTTGTCTCTCATGCAATCACATCCACCGTATGGGATGAGCGAGAGGCTTGATGGGCGACCGTCTCCTGTTCGACCTCCTGCGGCGGCATTGCACCTTCGTATCGCAGCGCCTGCGCCGACCGCCCCTCTCCCCTACCGTCCGGTGGCATCCACCCGCCCCCGTCGGCGTTGCAGGCCACCTCAAAATGATCGAGATGCAGTCCCATGTCTCGAAGCGTTCCCTGCAAACTATTGGCATTGTCACGGAGATGGGTTGCTGCGCCTATGCTGTCCGTCTGCAGCATCACCCTCACGCCCTCCTGCCGCCGGTGGATATCAACCGTGACCTCGCCGAGTTCCGGTGGCGAAAGCTTCACGACAACACGCTCGTGAATGATGTCACCGGTGGCTTCACCGACTCTGGCCTTCTGTGCCGCTTCCGTCACGGCTGTTTGGACGACCCTGTTGATGCGTCTCGAAGTAGTCGTGTCCGCAACCGGGGCTTTCCGGGATGCAGCCACTTCCACCGAATCACTCCGGCTTTCAGATTGGTCATCTGCGGTCATCTGCGGCGGTGTCTGCGCGCTCCGGTCACCTTTTGCCAGTGTCGCCTGCAGGCGTGGAGCTTGCTCCGTTTCAAGCGCCTGTGAAGATGCTTTATTATGGAGGCCGGGAATATCGGGAAGGCTCTCCGCCCGTGCCGATTCAGAGGCTGCAGCAGCCGACGCCTGCCTCGTGGGAGGCATGAATTTGCGGGCGGAAAGTGCAGGCGCGTCATCAATACGCAGATTTTCACGGGGTGGCGGGATCGGGATGCTCTCCTTCATCTTTCTCCGGGCCGGCCCCGGCTGTGGGCGTTCTTCTATCTGTGCACCTGAGACTGCCTGCCGAAACCGAGAAGAAGGGGCGTTATCTCCTGACACCCCACCGGCGGTCCTTTCAGCAGTAGTATCTGCCCGCTGCATGACTTCCAGCAGAATCTGCTTCCCTCCCTGCGGGATGCTTTTCATCACAGCTCTGGAGGATGCTTCTTTAGTCCGCCCGGGGTAATCATAAGCCCCATGAGAGGCCGAAGTGGTCTGTGGAGCACTCTCAGAGGTGCTTTCCGGACCGGCTTTCGTCTGCTCCACCGGCGGCCGCGAGGGCTCTTTCATACTTTGCGAGATGCTTTTTGGTGCGATCCTCGCTGACGCCTTTTTGGTGCGCCCGTGGGTGTCAAAAGCGAGCTGAGAGGCGCTGTCGCTTTTTGCAGGGTCGGAGGATACCACAGGAGTGAAATTTATTCTGGTATCGGAAGTCGAACGCTTTTGAACGCGTGCTCCTTCAGGGACGGTTTCTTGCCGGCCGGTCTCGACCCCGACGGTACCAGAAGAGCTCTTCTGGACTGCGGCGAGCCGCGTGTTGTCCGTCGGCGCTGCGGAGTTCTGTGGCATAACGTCCTGGTGCTTCTGGCCGGGCTTTGCAGATCCTCCGCTACCCGGAGCCGCCGGAGACTGTGAAACCCCTGTCTGCTGCTTTTGTTCACCGAAGTACTGAAGGACACGGCGAATGTAGCTTTGTGTTTCTTTGTACGGGGGAACGCCGTCATATTGCTTCACTGCCCCGGGACCTGCGTTGTATGCAGCCAGGGCCAGCACCGGGTCATCAAAGCGGTCGAGCTGCTCTTTGAGATATCGCGTGCCCGCATCTATGTTCTGAGCCGGGTCGAAGATGTCGGTGACGTCCAGATAGCGGGCTGTTGCCGGCATGAGCTGCATGAGACCCGTGGCACCGGCCGACGAAACACATGTGGGGTCAAAATTCGACTCGGCCCGAATCACGGAATAAATGAAATCGGGATCCACGCCATGATCCCGGGCCGCGCGATGTATGAGGGATGCGTAGGGTTCAGAGGCCCGCGACGGTTCGGAAAGCCGCGCTGTAGCCGGTTTATCCGCCGCAGCAGAAGAGTGAAGATGCTCATCAACCGAGAGGCTATTCACGCACCGAGCCATCAACTTCGCCGAAGCGAAACCCGGCAGGTACGAAGCCTGAGACACATCGGGGCATGAGGCCGGCCTCACAGATGTCATGAGTGCCAGCACATCCGTAAAGTCCTGCGGGATCCCGTTCCCGCTTCGGACCTGTGCGAGACTCGCTTCAAGCTGGCGAATGCGGCTTTGTATCTCCGGAATATTCTGAAGCACGCACTGCCCCCTGGTCTGCCGTGGTACACTCCCACAGCATGCACTATTGCGTCTTCAAGTGCTTCTCCCGGATGGATTGCAGCGGCCTGTGAACCGCGCACGAATACTACGCCGC
>JBKHJK010000302.1:0-4274 GCA_046538215.1 Armatimonadota bacterium | reverse complement strand
ACCGATATTGCTGTGAAGCACCGGGTTGCGCGGCTCATACCGAAGCGCTTCGGAGAAGTAGTGTATCGCCGATGACAGGAGCTTTTTGGCCTCGCTCAACATGCTTTTTTCACCGGCCACTCTGGCTCGCACGCGCTCCACAAGCGAGCCGGTGTAGGCCTCCTGTCCCTGGCGCGCGTAGGCGAGTGCGAGGCTGTTGTTGGCGTCAACGCTGTCTTCAATTTGCACCAGCCGTCGGAACGCTTTCATCGCCTCGTCAATCTGGTCTGTTTCGTAGCAGACCAGCCCGAGATTGTTGAAAGCGTGCGCGGCCGCTTCTGTATGTGTAGTTGCTTTTTCGAGGTGTTTGCGGGCCCTTGCATAAAACCGCCGCGCCTCGGGTATCAGTTCTTTGGCGCCCTCTCCGCGGTCTTCCTGCACGAAGTCGGCCGCCTCGGCCCAGGCCGTGCCGGCACAATAATGGACCTCCGCGTCATCAGGGCGGAGTCTGGCCGCTTTCGTGAATTCCTTCGCGGCGACCTCCATATCCGATTGCAGGTAGGCGGTGAGGCCGAGGTTGAAGCGGGCCTCGTATTTTGGAGCATCTTTGTGTTCCAGCACCTTCTCAAAGGCTTGTGCGGCGCGCCCGAGTGCGGAGGTGAACAGGTCCTGCTCGGTCCGGTTCATGTCGGGCTTGTGCCGCTTCAGCGCCAGCATCAGGTTGGTGACGCCGTGGTCGAAGATAAGGTTGGGATCGTGCGAACGCCGGTCCTGGAGACTTTCGAGAATGTCGTGGGCGCGTTCGCCATCACCGGCCCCAATTGCGGCGCGGGCGGCGTTGATGGTCACATTGATGTCATCGGGTGCAAGCTTTTTGGCCCTCCTGAAGCGCTCGTCGGCCCGCTCGTACTCGCCCATTCTCCATTCGACAACACCGATGCAGCTCAGTATCGCGGGGTCTTCAGGCCGCTCTCGCAGCGCCATTTCCGCGTAATCATGCGCCTGCCCGACTTCGCCAAGCGCCAGGTTTGCCAGTGCGCTGTTGTGCCACGCCAGCGGCTCCATTTCGTCATCGGCCGCAATATCCTGGAGTACCTCCAGCGCATCTTCGTACCGCTCCTGTTCGATGAGCAGTGCGCCATAGTTGACGAGCGTGGCGGCGTGTCGGGCGTCAATTCTGCGGGCGCGACGAAAGATCTGCTGCGCCTCGCTGCGATTGCCCTGGATGGCCAGCACCGCCCCGAAATCGGCCAGAATATCCGCCGATGTCGGCGCGAACTGGGCGGCTGCGGCCAGTTTCACCGAGGCCTGCTCGCTGTCATATCCGCGAAACGCCAGGACACCCAGATTCGCCTGCGCGTAAGGGTACAGAGGAGCCTCGGCGAGCGCTTTGCCCAGTGTATCTTCAGCGGCCTCGAGCTCGCCTGCACGCATCTGCCTGACGGCGAAGTTATTGAGTGTGGCTTTGCCCGCTTTCGCGATAGACTCGTCGAGGTCGTTCAGCAGCGGCACCTCCGGCGGCATTTGTGCCAGAAGCATCGCAAGGTTGTGCTGTGTCGTCTCGTCCTCAGGAGCTGTTTGCACCGCCCGGGTGAGAGCCTCAGCCGCCTCGACCCACCGATCTCTGGCGGCGCGAACCGCAGCAACCGCGTTCAGAAGTCGTGGATTGTCCGGGGCGCTGTCGAGGGCCTCACTAAGGATTTCTTCGCCCTCAGTGCGCCGGTCGGCGAGATAGCTGGCGACTGCGTAATCTGCGCGGTCGTCCGCATCTGTAGTATGAGCCAGGTCTCTGCGAGCCCGGTTTGCCCGCTGTTTGAGCAATGCGCGCCAGTGGTTGGCGACGGTGCGGTACCATTCACGCAGCACAAAATGAAGCGCAACCCGTGGTATGGCAACCGCCAGATAGCCCAAAGCCATGCCACCGGCCGCTCCAACGGCCAGAACACGCCATGAGGTCGTCTCTGACACTGTTCGTGCGTACAACGCTCCAAAAACCGCGCCGGCGAGCACTCCGGCGATATTTATGAAAATCCGTCCCCAGCGGCGTGGCAGTCGCCTGTTGGTGTCACCAGCCGCTGCCACGTCCCGCGGCCATCGGGAGACAGCACTATCCTGAGTAGCCACGTTCAACACCCCTTGCCTTCCACATTCGGCGGGATTATGAAGTTACTGTTGAGAACTTATGACTATTATTTTACCCATGGGCATGGGGTGCTACACATTTCCCGGCATCAAGACAGCAGAGCAGTGAGTTACAGCTGCAGCGGGGCCGCACAGCGAGCACACACGGGGAAGTCGCAGGGATTTTTTGATTGGGAGGCCCGGCTGTGATAAAATAGCTGTGAGTAGCCCTGCGTTGTGCGTGACGCTCACATGTTGAGAGCCAACACTCAATAAAAGGGAGCTTGGACTTCGCCAGTGGCGCGAAGGCCCGGCCAAAGGGCGCACGTAAAGCTGGCGGGATGGCACCCACTTGAACCTTAGGGTTCGGCAACATCCCGAGCGCACGGCTCCTGCGGGGCTGCTCAATACATTCAAGACCTTACGGATACCGACCGAAAGCGAAATCCGGTCCCCGGTCGGAAGCGGTTTTTATCAGGACCCGGTTGATGAATGAAACCACTGACAGAGGCGGTCTTTTTTCCTCAAAAGACGCCGGCGCCCCGCTCGCAGCCCGGATGCGGCCAACCTCCTTCGAGGAGATGGTAGGACAGCAGCATCTGGTTGCACCGGATTCGATGCTGCGGCGTGCCGTCGAGCAGGACCGCCTGCCCTCAATCCTCCTGATCGGGCCCGCCGGAAGCGGCAAGTCCACGCTCGCCCTCATCATCGCAAACTGCACCCGGAAGCGGTTTGTCCGGATGTCTGCCGTCAGCAGCGGCGTCGCCGATATTCGAGAGGCTGCCGCAGACGCGCAGGAAGCACGCGATTTTCATGACAGCGGCACCATCCTCTTCATTGACGAAATCCACCGCCTGGCCAAAAATCAGCAGGACGGTCTTTTGCCACACGTTGAAGAAGGCACCTTCACGCTCATCGGTGCCACCACCGAAAACCCCTTTTATACCATCATCTCCCCGTTGCGCTCCCGCTGCCAGATGTACACCCTCGACCGGCTGGAGGAGCTCGAGCTGAATGTCCTGCTCAACCGCGCGCTGGAGGATGAAAACGCGGGTCTTGGCCAGTATGACCTTCAGATCAATGATGACGCGCGACAGCATCTGCTCGACGGATCGCAGGGAGATGCAAGGAAGCTTTTGGGCGCCCTGGAGCTGGCGGCGCAAACCGCGGTTGATGAGGGCGCCGATACAATAACCCTCTCCCACATCGAGCAGGCGTTGCAGCAGCCGGTGCTGAAATACGACCGCGCCGGAGACGAGCATTACGACACGATCTCTGCGTTTATCAAGAGCATGCGGGGCTCCGACCCGGACGCGGCGATTTACTGGCTGGCGAAGATGCTGGAGGCCGGTGAGGACCCGGAGTTCATCGCCCGCCGGATGATTATCCAGGCCGCCGAGGATGTCGGACTGGCCGATCCCACGGCACTGCGCGTTGCCACAGCAGCGGCTGATGCGGTAAAATATGTTGGGATGCCGGAGGCTCAAATTCCTCTGGCCATGGCGGCGCTGCATCTGTCGTGTGCGCCCAAGAGCAATTCTGCGTACAGGGCCATCAAAGAGGCCCGAGACGATGTGAGAGCCGAAGGCGCCGCGCAGGTGCCGTCACACCTGGCCGGAGGCGAGCGTGTGGAAGACGACGGCAGCGAGTATGTCTATCCTCACGAAGCTGGTGAGGCTGCACGCGACCAGGCCTATCTGCCGCAACATCTGCAGGGTCGGCGCTACTACCGGCCCAAAGACAATCCCAGAGAACAGCGTATTGCCCAATGGCTCCGGCAGGTGCGAGGGGAACAAGACGACGAAGCAGATGACGGGGACCGGACCCCGGAGAGGGGCTGAGCTGATGGAAACAGAGATTCAGGTCAAAGACGAAATTGTCAGGGTGTGTATCAGCGGTGAGCTCGATGCCCACACGGCGCCGCAACTGAAAGAACAGGTTGCCAGCGCGCTGCATGAGGGTGGCCGGTGGGTGGTTGTCAATCTCGAAGAGACCGAATTCATTGACAGCAGCGGTCTGGGCACCCTGGTCGGAATCGGCAAACGGGCGGGGCAAAAGAGCGGTGACATCGCCGTGGTGTGTGACGCGGCTCATCTGCTGCGCGTGTTCGACATTTCCGGCACCCGGGAGCTGCTGAACGTGGTGACAGGCACCCCGGACGCCGAGAAGCTTAT
>JBKHJK010000301.1:0-4286 GCA_046538215.1 Armatimonadota bacterium | reverse complement strand
GGACGGCTTTCTCTCCCCAGTACGTCGGCAGCGTGGAGACACGCAGGTCAATGGGACGGTCATCCACAACGGTGGCAAATCGCCCGTCCTGGGGTTTCCTGGTCTCCGCAATATCTTCGCCTGCCAGAATCTTGATCCGCGACAGCACGTACCGGTGCATGTCCATCGGGAGCTGTGTCGCCGTCTGAAGCTGGCCGTCAATGCGGTAGCGGACGGTCATGTGCTCTCCACGCGGCTCAATATGGATATCGGAGGCCCGTGCGCGCACCGCATCATTCAAGACCTCCTGGACAATCCGCACAACCGGGGCGGTGTCCAGCATTTCGGCCAGTGAATCATCCAGGCCCTCTCCGGCGATTTCCCCCAGATTGGCGTCCAGATCGCGGGTGTCGGCCACTTTGACCTTCTGCCGGGCCTGTGTGGAGTAGTATTGTTCGATGGCGGGTTTGAGCTCTTCGGCATCAATCTCGACGGGCTCCACCCGCTTGCCCGTCCTGCTGCGCACCTCGTCCATGGCGAAAACATCGGTGGCATCGGCCATGGCCACGAGGATACGGTCCTGGCTGATCTGCAGCGGCAAAAGGAGGTATTCTTCGGCCAGCGACCGCGGGATATCCTGCAGGGCGGCCGGATTCACCTCGTACGATTCCAGGCTGTCCCGTTTGGGCCGGGAGCGCCGCTTGCGAGCACCTTTTCGCTCCCGCTCTTCCTCCACGGTCTCCTGCGTGGTTTCGTACGCGGCCTCCTGCGATGCCGGCTCGGCAACTTCCTCTGGCTCATCAGGCGACGACATGGCCTCTGTGGCCTGTGCAATATCATGGGCCGAGACCATCCCGCTGCTGAGAAGGGCCTGCACGAGGTTGATATCCTGCTGTTGCTTCATATCCTCGGCCTGCTGGAGCTCCACCTCGGTGATGGCCCCTATCCTTACCAGTGCTTCAGCCAACTGCTGATCATTATGCCGGTTCACACTCTTCACTCCTCAGTAATCGCCACTGCGTTGACTTCCCCGCATGCACTTTGCTATACTCGGTTGCTACTAGGTCTTCTATGTAGCCATGAGGAATCTGCCGTGTAATTCATTATTCGTCAAGGGCGTTCGCTCTTCCTTGCAATAATGAGAAATTCAGATTGTGGAGGTATGCCAGGTGGCGAATGAGGAGCCGGGCCTTTCGAATCGTGAACTTGCTCAATTCTGCCGCCAGTTCTCAAGTCTCTGCCACGCGCAGATTAACATCCTCGACATTTTTGACTCATTGAAGGAACAAACCCACAATCCACTGCTGCGGGAGATTATCGAGAGCGTTCGGCACGATACGGAGCACGGCCGCAGCCTCGCAACGGCGTTTGGTCGGTATCCCAACTGTTTTTCGCCATTTTTCATCAGCATGGTGCGGCAGGGCGAGCTGGAGGGCGAGTTGGATCGGATCTTCGAAGACCTCGCCACCCATTTTGCCAGCCGCATTGACGACACCCCGGATGTGTCCGAAAGAACGGCCCCGGCGTTTGACTGGGAGCGGGCGATCACCGTCTTTCAGTGGATTTTCACCTGGGTTGTGGCGCTTATCGCTGTCAGCGCCATCGGATCCGGCATCGTCTGGTACGGAACCACGGAGCTGGACCTGCCCGGCGCACCCGTACCGAACATTTTGCTGTTTGTGGGCGTCGTATTGCTGCTGGGTGTCATACTCTTCGCCCGCGGACGCAGAAGACTGTAACCTATTTGTGTACACGACGAAAGCACTGACGCTCAGGATGCTTTTAAAACTGAATAGACAACGGACCACCCAAAGGCACTGATGGGGTTTGAGCATTTCAGCACACCGCACAGAGAGCCACGTATGGTGAGATGTGGCCGGGAAACTGGAATGTCTCCATCTCCCCGGAGCTGCGGACCGAACGGATTGCTCCCAGTAGGCTTCGACGGTTTTCCCCCGTTACAGGGAAAAGACATCGCTGACATCACGGCGGTGCCGGACAAAGGGCTATTCATCTGCGACGCCAGATGGAATGAAACAGAGTGGTACCGCGGATTTTTTGCATCCGTCTCTGAAACAGGGGCGGGCTTTTTGCTTTCTTGGGCCCGTATCCGCCAGGGGTATCCGGCATCTTCTATCGCACCGGCCCTGAATGCCTGCGCATAAGATATGACGCTATTTCCAGACCGGAGGAGCCAACCATGGACTACAAGGACACGCTCAATCTGCTCAAAACTGATTTCCCGCAGCGCGGAAACCTGCCAAAACGCGAGCCGGAAATCCTCAAATTCTGGCAGGAGCAGAACATTTACGAGAAAGTGCGTGCTCTCCGCGCGGAGTCGGAAAAATGGATTCTTCACGACGGCCCGCCGTATGCCAACGGTGATATCCACCTGGGGCAGGCATTGAACAAAATTCTCAAAGATATCGCTATCAAATATAAGACCATGCGCGGCTATGATTGCCCCTACAGGCCGGGCTGGGACACCCAGGGCCTTCCCACCGAGCAGAGCGTGGCAAAAGAGTACGGTATCAACCGCCACGACGTCCCGGTGCTGCAGTGGCGCCAGAAATGCCGGGAGCTGGCACTGGGCTATGTGGATACCCAGCGCGAGCAGTTCAAGCGCCTGGGCGTGCGCGGTGACTGGGACAACCCGTACCTGACACTGAGCCCCGAATACCAGTCGCGGCAGATCGAGGCATTCGCTGAAATCGCCGACCGTGGGCTTCTGAGCAGGAGTCTCCGCCCCGTTTATTGGTGCTATCACTGCGAGACCGCCCTGGCGGAAGATGAAATTGAATACACCGAAAGGGTGTCCCCCGCCATTTATGTGGCGTTTGAGCTCGAGGATTCTGCGGCGGCCTTTGCAGAGCTTCCGAAGGGTGAAACAGCCGAGTTCGTCATCTGGACGACCACTCCGTGGACGATCCCCGGCAACACTGCCCTGGCGGTGAATGAATGGGCGGATTACGTCCTCGTGCACGTTGATGGGCGCTACCTGATCATGGCCCAACGGCTGATGCCGCTGGTCCTGGAAGCGTGTGAGCTCGGTGATGGCGAGGTGCTCGCCACCCGGAAGGGGGCCGACCTTGAAGGCCTCGTTGCAAAACATCCGCTGTATGACCGACAATCGCCGGTTGTTGTGGCCGATTACGTCGAGCTGGAATCAGGCACGGGCGTGGTGCATACCGCTCCCGGCCACGGCCCTGAAGATTACCAGACGGCCCTGGAGTACGACCTTGACGTCATCAGCCCTCTGGACGATTACGGACGGTTCACCGACCAGGCGGGCGAAGATCTGGAAGGGTTCGTATGCGATCAGAATAACGACGCGGTCATGGAGCTTTTGGACGCCGGGGACGTGCTGCTGGGAACCCATCCGCAGACACACGAATACCCCCACTGCTGGCGCTGTCACAACCCCGTTATCTGGCGCGCCACGAAGCAGTGGTTCATGGATATTGACGCACTGCGGGAGGACGCACTGGAGGAAATCAAGAAAGCAGAATGGATGCCGCAGTGGGGCGAGCGCCGGATCGCCGGGATGGTCGAAAGCCGCCCCGACTGGTGCATCTCCCGCCAGCGTCCCTGGGGTGTGCCCATTCCCGTCTTTTACTGTGAAGATTGTGACGAGCCGCTGCTGGACAAAGACGTCATGCTGCACCTGGCAGACCTCGTCGCACAACACAGCGCAGATGTGTGGTTCGAGCGAGAGGCTGATGAGCTTCTGCCTGACGACACCACCTGCGAATGTGGAGGCACCTCCTTTTACAAGGACCCCGACATCATGTCCGTGTGGTTCGATTCCGGGGCCAGCCATCACTGCGTTCTCGAGGCCGATCCCGAACTGAGCTACCCCGCCGACCTCTATCTGGAGGGCGACGACCAGTACCAGTGCTGGTTCCAGACATCTTTGTGGGTCGCCGTAGCCATGGGTAAGCCCGCTCCGTTCAAAATGGTTGTCGGACATTCCTTCTTCGTTGATGAAACCGGCGAAAAGATGTCCAAATCAAAGGGCAACATCATCGCACCCGACGAGATTTATGACGAATATGGCGCCGATGTGCTGCGCATGTGGTTTACCTACGCGGACTTCCGGCAGAAAATGTTTGCCTCCGAGAAAATACATCACCAGGTGGCGGATGCGTACAAGAAGATCCGCTTCACCGTCCGCTTCATGCTGCAAAACTGCAGCGACTTCAACCCGGAGACAGACGCTGTGCCGTACGAAAACATGGCGGAGGTTGACCAGTGGGCGCTGGCGCGGCTGCAACTGCTCATCCAGAATATGACCGACGCGTTTGACA
>JBKHJK010000300.1:0-4300 GCA_046538215.1 Armatimonadota bacterium | reverse complement strand
GGCGAGCTCCTCGACCTCCGCAACGGTATTCAGAACCCCGCGCGTGACGTCCTCATAGGGCGCCTCCACAGTCGTCGGAGCCTCACCCCGGGCCACGAGCCGGAATTGACCATCCTGTTTTTCGATGAGTATGGCCTTGGTGGTCGTCGAGCCGCAGTCCGTGGCCAATACCCTCGTGATGTCGTGTTCAGTCATGGTGTGTCCTGTCGCAGTTTCAGGTGCTGGGCTTCAGTCCGTTTTTTCCAGGCACGCCCGTTCGTCCTGCCGTTACATATCCGCAATCTGTATATGGACACTCCCGCTGGAGCGGTGAGCACAAAAGCCGCGCCGCACATCATTGCAGCCCTCGGTGCGTGACAGGCGGGGTCACTGTTTCACCTGCTGCCGATACTCCCTGCGCTCTTCCTCGGCGGCCTCCAGGCGCTGGATGAACCATTCGACGTTCTCCCGGTCTTCGAGGGCTTCGGCGACGATGTGGTAATCACCGGCCGGGAAGAATGCCTCCAGAAACGGCTCGAAAAAGAGCATACTCTGACTGGCGACGAAGCTGAGAGGCTTGCCCGCCTCCAGTATGAATATCGCCGGCGTCGCCAGGCTGCGCCGGACGAGCACATCAGCCAGCCTGTCAAGAACTTCACGCTGTTTAACAGGACCTGTCATCGTTTTCATCATCCCGTGATACGTGTTGTTCAACGAATTGCATCACTGTGTCAAAGTTGTCGGGGCACCGCAAATACATACCCCGGCGCTGTGCAATCCAGGTTAATATTGACCGCGGGCTCAAAAGTATCCCGGCGTCATCGGTGAATACGGCCGCCACAGCCTCCCATTCGCGGTGCTTTGTCCAAAGAGGGGTCTGAAGCGTCGCCCCGCGGTCGGTCAGGCGGTACGTTGTCGGCAGGTAGTGTGGCGCAACGGCAATGAAGATGCCCACAAACGCCATCGCCCCGAACCACGGGTTGCCATAGCTGAACACCACTGCGACCGACAGCCCGATGACCATCAGGGCCACCGCCACCGACAGGACCGGCCGCTGGCGTGCCGGCCAGACCGTCCATGTCACGACCGCCCCCTCCGCTGGCACATCATCTGACATAACAACCCCCGATGAGATCCGGCGGATGACACTCCCGCCCACGTGTGCGACCCGGACACCATCTCCAATTCGCGCACACCATGGCAATTTCCTCCCCGTCGCCACAAAGAGGGAAGTGGTCGTCTGCATTTTTTCGCCTGCGAAATTTCCCGGCAGGACATTCTGCGAAAGTGTCCAAAGGGGATACCGTATCCAATCGAGGAGGAAGAGGAGGACTTATCATGAAGATGCTGCAAATAGCCTGGGTCATCGTGGCCGTCATTGCCGTCGCGTGCCTGTGGGGCTGTCACGGGAGCACCGTCGCCGTAGAGAACGGAAGGGGCAATGGCGGCGATGGAGAGTTCAACGTTCCCGCCTATGCGGGCACCTGGACGGGCCAGTGGAATAACACAACGGCGCAATCTACCGGCTCTGTGGACCTTGACGTGGCTGTGGATCGCGACGGGCAGACCGCAACCTTTGAACTCGACCTGGGTGGGCCGGTCCTCGGCGTGGTTTTGGATCCCGATCCCGTCACCATCAATGGGACGTACGACGAAGATTCGCTGAGTGTGGATGATGCTGCCGGAATCTATGGCGATATCAACGTCGAAATAGACGACAATGGCAACATCACGGGCCAGATAAACCCGCCCGCCGATCACATAGACCGCGTGGAGATCGCCGGAACCGTCACTGAGACCCGTATCGAAATCAACTACACTGTCTATTTCAGTGACGGACGCATTTTTGATGGAACCATGGAGCTGGACAAACAGACCTGACCGGCTCGGTCTCAAGCGCCCACGAATGTGCCAATGTGAAACACGCCGTCACTGCTGCGGCGTCTGCATCGCCGCGGTCGCATTCCGGTGAAAGTCAAAAAGATCCTTCGGCTCGGCCTGCAAGAGGAGCGAATTGCCAGCACAATCAGTGTTCGGAGTAATGTTTGTGCGACACTGGCTCCAATGCAAAACTGCTCTCCATCAATCCGGGTGGAAGCCCTCCTTGATGCCCCGGCGCATGGTCTCCCGGATGGTAGTCAGGTAATCATCAATAATGTCGTCATAGTCGCAGCGCGGAAGCTGATCGAGAAATCCCTGCCGGCTTTCATAGACAAATGCCAGTGCGCCATGGCGTTTGTGAATAATCCGCAGGTGTGAAAAGACACCGGTATCGGGCGGAGCGTCGCTTCCGGGGAGAGTGTCGCTGTACTCGTGACCCAGAGCCCGAACGGCTTCACGGGCGGCCGTGTCAATCGTACGAACCTTCTCGCGGTACGGCTCCGGGAGGCTTCGCACCATCATCATGACGTTGAAGCCACACCCGTGCAGATCCATGCAGCAGTCGGGCGGAAACTGCGGCATCACCTCAAGCATCTGCTGAACCTCCATCACCGGCGTCGTATCATAGTCGTACGCGCGGTTGAAGGAGAAACCGGCCTCGTTGTACAGGGTGCCGATAAAGCTCACCTCATCGAGATCGAGTCCATCCGGCAGCCCGGCCTCCCTGTCCATCGTCCGGCCCTCCCTGTCAATCCCCTGTCCGATGGTCTGTACCACCGAACGGGGAAGACCGACGAAGCCGTCGGGACTGCGCAGGCGGGCGTCAATGTTCTGGCAGGGCACAATGACCATCTCCAGATCATCGGCAAATGCCGCGATCTCGGGCCACCGCTTCCCCCTGAGGTCCCTGCTGGTGGCGATGATCTGCAGAAGATTAAAGCAGGCCGCCACTCCGCCGGGTTCGTGCCCGTGCGCCCCGCCCATCACCCACAAAACCTGCGCCCCCGGGTTCGCCACATGAACCAGCCGGAGGGGGTGACCGGTGACCGATCTCCCGTATTCGATGATTTCGCCACACGAAACGGAGTCGAACGCTGCGTCCATCTCCACCTCACTGGCGGGCCAGAAGTCTGGAGTCTGTATCAGCGCCCTGGTAAAGTCCTGCATCGTATCAATCACCGTCCGGGATATAGCCCTCCTCAACACCGATGCGCATGGTTTCGCGCACCGCGATGAGATAGTCATCCACGATATCTGATTCATCACAAAACGGCGGTATGTCAATATATCCGCTGCGGCCCTCATAGGGGAAGGCAAAGGTCCCGTAGCGCCGGTACAGAATCCGGACATTGCCCACCACCCCGGTATCCGGTCCGGCCTCGTTGCCGTGAATAGCATCGTGGTACTGGTGCCCCAGCGCCCGGATTGCCATGCGGGTGGCGGTGTCGAGGCGTCGGAGCTTCTGCCGATACGGCTCTGAAAAGCCCCGGTTCATGCAGTAGAAGTTGAAGCCACAGGCGTGCAGGTCAATATAACATTCGGGCGGCTCGGTGTCCTCCATGTACTGCAAAAGCTGCTGGAACTCTACAAACAGCGTGGTGTCTTCATCAACCGGGCGGTTGGCCAGAAAGCCGTCGTCGTTATAGCGTCCGCCCAGAAATAGCACATCCTCGGGGTCTATCCCCTGCATTCCGTCTGCAATCTCCAGGGCGTTGCCGTCGTGATCCCAGCTCTGGGCCATCCCCGTCATCCCCTCGGCCACAAAGCCCACGAGGCTGTCGGGGCAGCGCGCCCGGCCATCGGGATTAAGGCACGGGACAACGGTGATATCCAGCTTCTGCGCGAATTCGGTGATGTGCGGCCACTGTTGCCCGCGCAGGTCGGCACCGGATCGGAGAATTTCGAGTAAGTTGAAACAGGCCGCGACCGTTCCGGGTTCATGCCCGTGCGTACCGCCGATGACCCACAGACGCGGGGCACCGGCAAGGGCAAATCGCACCAGCCGCAGGGGCCGTCCGCCGGCAGATTCGCCGCAGGTGAGCAGTGCATCAGCCGAAACCTTCCGCAACTCCCTGGCCATGGTTTCTTTGTTGACGGGCCAGAAATCCGGTACGTTGATACGGCCTTCAAACGGGGTGAACATCGGGATCCCTCCAGCAGCATCAGGCTTTAAAGCGTGGAGACCTTCGGTGCCGGGGAGGCTAAATCCTCCAGGTGCGCACTGAATGCTGGGGGGCAAAAGAAAACGGGACGGGCCGCATGACCCGTCCCGCGACACTTCGTGCTGTGAGGCCGATCAGTCGTCGTCTTCCTCATCGTCGCCCTTGCTGAGCTCGGCGACGATACTTTCGGTCGTCATGATCATCGAGGCAACGGAACCTGCATTTTCGAGCGCAAAGCGGGTGACCTGCAGGGGATCAATAATGCCCGCCTTGAAGAG
>JBKHJK010000299.1:0-4308 GCA_046538215.1 Armatimonadota bacterium | reverse complement strand
CCTCATCGCCGGGCTGGCCGTATGTCCCCAGCACGAAGATCGGGCGGCCCTGGTACATCAGCGGGGGAATGCGGCCGGATCCGGTGTCGAAATCGGGCGTCTCCTGCGCAATCGCCGCGTCAACCTCGAAATCATCGAAAAATCCCTGTGAATAATACCCGCCGAAGCCGATGTACCCCTCATTGTCGCGGCCGCCCTCATACTCCCAGTAATCAATCACCATCTCGCCATCCACCGAGACCTGGTGATGGGCGCCGGCGAAGGCCACCCGCAGGCGGTGCGAATCATCGGGCGTCAGCTCATCGGCCACGTTCCCGACCGCCAGCCGTTGTCTTCCGTACCGGAGTATCACGTCGCGGCTTCCGGACCAGTCGGGGGCCACCTCCACGTGATAGGCTCCCGGCTGCCATCCCCCTGCTGCGGCCTCCGGTGTCTGCGCCCGGTAGCTGACAGCCGCCCGGTGGTTTCGCGACATCGTCGAAGGCCCGACCGTCAGGAAGATGACCGCATCGTCAATGGTGAAATCCTGCACCCACACACCGGGGTCATGCGGCGCGTTGCCGGAGCTGTACCCGATCCACAGCTTTCCATCCTGCCCGCGGACCAGCTCCATCGCCTCACCGTCTTTCACCGGCAGGCGCTTGCCCCACTCATACTCCCCCATCTGCAGGGAGCCGATCTCTGTTGTCCTTTCGGCAAACCGGTCAAAATCATCCGCCATAATCAACCGCCCGGAGTTGATCGCCGCGGAGGCGCTAAAAGCAACGACCAGGCACAGGACTACAGGCATAATGCGGCGCATTTATGAGCTCCTTTCACCGCTACGTAACAAACATGCGGCAGGTTCTTGCTTCTACATCAGCTCATCCACGTTTTCGCGGATTTTGCGGATGCAGCGGAGGATGCCGTCCATGGTGCGGGTGTCTTTGTCCGCAAAGGCAGTGTGGGTCAGGGACACGGCTTCCTCTTCGTAGCAGCGCTGGGCGACGGGTGTTTCGACCTTCGAATAATCCGGCGGCTCGATGCCCTCGGGCCAGGCGACGGGGCCGAAGTTGCGCTCGGTGAACAGCGGATGGGTCTGGATGGGCATCATGTGGCCGCTGCCGAGATTGACCCCCTCGGCCGCCATTGCCTCCACGAACGTCTCGCGCGAGAGGCCTCCGAACTGCTCGGATATGAACTTGAACAGGTAGTAATAAAAGCCCCAGCGGGTGACTCGCTCATCGCGCTCGATGGGGGCGACGCCGGGAATTTCGCGCAGGCCGTCCTCGAAATACAGAGCATTCTTCTCACGCCGCTCGGTCTGTTCGGGGAGGCGCTGAGTCTGGCAGTATGCGACGGCGCCCTGCCATTCGGTCATCCGCAGGTTGCTGGCGACGAGGTGGAACTCGTAGAAGGGCCGCCCCGAGAGCCGGCCGATGTGATGGTATGAATACGCCTTCGCCGCGAGGTCCTCGTCATTGGTGAGCACAATACCGCCCTCGCCGACGGTCAGGGTCTTGCCCATCTGCAGGGAGAAGGTGCCGAAATCGCCCCATGATCCGCAGCCCTTCCCGCGCCACTGCGAGCCATGAGCGTGGGCGGAGTCCTCGATCACAAACAGGTCGTGCTTTTCGGCGATCTCGTTGATGCGGTCCATGTTGGCCGGGTAGCCGCCGTTGTGTACCGGCAGGATCCCGGCGGTGCGGTCGGTGATGGCAGCTTCGACGGCGTCGGGGTCTATCTGGTAGCTGTCGGGCTCGATATCCACGATGATGGGGATGGCATTGACGAGGATGACGGCCGTCGCCGAGGCCACGAAGGTGGAGCACGGCACGATGACCTCGTCACCGGGCTGGATGCCGAGGGCCTTCAGCGCCAGCTCGATGGCCTGCGTGCCGTTGGTGCAGGCGACACCGTATTCGGCGTCCTGGTAATCCGCGAACGCCTCCTCGAAGCGCACCACCCACGATTGATCGGCCTCTTCGGCGCTGTAGGCTCCCCGCCACCATTTTCCGGATTCCAGCACATCCATCAGCGCATCTTTTTCCGGCTGACCGCGTTCGGGCCAATCTTCATGCCGCGGCTTTCCGAGCTTTTCGTCAAAGGCCTTCGGGCCACCATTGATTGCGAGTTTTGCCACATCAAACGCCTCCTGGATCGAAATCAGTTGCCTCTGCATCCATATTCCATTGCCTCTTCCCTATACCTTCCCAGGATACTATGCAAAGTGAAGTGAAATGGCCCGTATTGCAGGCAGGGAGAGGTGCTGCTGCTCACGCTCCATCTGCTCTGCATATTTTTATGATGTTTCTGGTTTGTGTTGTCGTATGGAGAGGCCCGTCGCAGCGAGGCGATGTTGTGTATCATCTCGCAAGGCTGGCCCGCTGTGAATCTTTGTGTCAACAATGCTGCCTGGCCCGCAGAGACTCACGACGGGTCAGTCTCAGACTTGCCAAAGGCCACGTCCCTTCGACAAACGCCTCCACTACAACAAAAGGCCAGCTGCAACGGTCCGTGGCGACCGGCGTAGTTTCGTTCAACGGGATACAAACCCAGAACACAGAACGGCAAATTTGCCACAGCTCAATGGAGGAGATGGGGCCACACGATACGAAGGGACTGGCAGCATGAAAACGGGGTAAGAAATGTACCAGCCACAACTGCCCGATATATTTGAGGACCAGGATGTCAGCCGCGACCAAAGGCGGCGCGACATCGAATACCCCCGCCATCTGACCGCGGTGAAAGCAGAGCATGAAAGAAACGGAGTTTCTGCGGAAAAACCGGAACCGATATCACGACAATCCAGGAGATGATTGATGTGCAGCTATCGCTTTACACACTGCTTGCGAAAAACGAGCCACTGGCCGATAGCATTGAGCTGGCGGCCAATGCCGGATTCGACGCCGTGGATGTCCGCCAGCATGAGGACGGCAACCACCTGCCCGAAGACGCTCCGCCCGAACGTGGCGAAGAGGTCAAACAGATGGTCGCCGACGCCGGATTGCATATTTCCGGCCTGACGACCTATTACCGCTGCGGCATCACCGACCCGGCACAAGCCGAGCAGAACATGGCGGGTATCCGGCGATCAATGGAGCTTGCCAGAGCCATGGAGGCACCGTATTTTCGCATCTCCGGCCCGAAATGGGATGCGGAGACGGGCTATGCGAAGCAGCGGGAGATCACCCGCGAGCAACTCGGTGAGATTTCGGAACTGGCCGCCGAGCATGACATCGTCGTCACCGTCGAGCAGCACGGTGGCGCGTTGACCGCCTCAGCCGGGCAGATTCTTGACCTGTTCCGCGGTGTGGCAAACGAAAACCTGGGCGTCGTTTATGACCCCGGCAACTGCCTCAAAGAGGGCTACGAACGCCCGCTGGTGCAGGTGGATATGCTGGGGGAGCTCATCCGCGCCGTGCACGTGAAAAACGGGATGACCAGATCGGCCGACCCCGTCCAGGAACTCCTGCCGGTGGACCAGGTGCGGCTGGATCAGGGCATCCTCGACTGGCCGGCGATTTTCGAGGCGCTCAAGGCCATTGACTATTCCGGCTATATCACGCTGGAGGACTTCTTTGAGTTCTCGTCACTGGCGGAGAAGTTCGCGTGGAATGTGGAGTATATCCGCCCGCTCATTTCGTAGCCGCCACATTGTGATCTAAAAACCATAAACAGAAACGTAAAGGAGCAATACCAATGGGCAAGATACCGATTGCACTGGAGATGTATTCTGTACGGGAGGACGCCAAAGAAGACCTTCCGGACGTGCTGCAGCAGGTCGCCGAGATGGGCTACCAGGGCGTGGAGTTCGCGGGCTTCTATGGCTGGGAGGCCGAAGAGATCCGGAAGATGCTGGATGACAACGGCCTGGTATGCTGTGGCTCGCACCAGCCGATTGATTCGCTGCTGGGGGATGAGCTTCTGAAGACCGCGGAGTTCAACGCCATCCTCGGCAACCCGTTTCTCATCTGTCCGGGCCTGCCTGAAGAGTACCGCGACAGCCGGGATGCGTGGAAGAAAACAGCCGACCTGTTCAACGAGATCGCCGAACGGCTGCGCCCGATAAACCTCTGGACCGGCTATCACAACCACTTCCACGAGTTCACGGAGATGGACGGTGAGTTGCCGTGGAACACCTTCTTCTCCAACACCGATGCTGATATCGTCATGCAGCTTGACACCGGAAACGCGCTGAAGGGCGGCGGCGGAGACATCGCCCGGTTCATCGAACGCTATCCCGCCCGGGCGCTGACGGTGCATGTCAAGGAGTTCTCCGAAAGCGGTGACAAGCCGGTCGTCGGGGAGGGCGACACCGACTGGGAC
>JBKHJK010000298.1:0-4321 GCA_046538215.1 Armatimonadota bacterium | reverse complement strand
CACATACTCTGTTTCCACCATGCATGAGGACCTCAAGATTCCAGCCAATTACAACTTCATTCCCGGCTTTTTGTTTCGGGAACGGGCTTCCAGGCCGAGCCTGGGACTTATAACAGGACGGATTCTGGCTGAAGAAGGCGATCCAGTCCAGGCCCTGCAGGGTCTGCAAAAATTATCAGATATATATCCTGGAGCCTTTTATATTCCTTTTTTTCAGGGTCTGCTGTGCCTGCGCATGAATGAACAGGATCAGGCGCTGCTCAAATTCAGACAGGCCCTGGACATCCAGCCTGCGCAACCGTATCGCCCTGTTGGTCGCCGCTGCGATTATTGTAACGGTGCTGTCGGGGACGTATCTTGCCATCCGCCACAGCCAGAGCGTGATCACAGAACAGGCGCAGCTATCCATGATCGAAACCGGGTATATGCTCCTGCAATATCAGACTCTTGGCAGGACGCTTGATGCAGAGATGTACGAGCGTCTTCTGCAGAGGCTGACAAGACATAGAATCCGGGGGCGCGTCTATTCAGTGGATATCGTCTATGTATTCCTGCTCGACGGACGGGGAGATATCATCGCTTTCGCCGCCGATCCGGATATCCAGAATGTGACTGAAGAGGGTAAGCTGCTGAACCCCGAACGATCGGTTCTGGGGCTGCAGCTGCTACGTTTTGTCAACTCCGACCGCATTGATGAATATCGTGACATTCAGCCGATGAATATCGAGCTTGAGGGCTATCCACAGCTTCTGAAGATGGGCTATCGCAAGAGCATCACTGGCCGAGTGGCTTCGGAGATTTCGGCGCGCTATTTCACGCTGGCGGTGCTTTTGATTATCGCGGGGGTCCTGGTGGCGATCTATTTCGTCGGGCGGCTCATCAGGCCGCTGGAGAAATTGACCGTGGCGGTGGGACGCATCGCCGCTGGAGATTACGATGTCCCGGTCCTGGCACCCGGCACCGATGAGTTCGACAGCCTCAGCCGCTCAATGTCCCGCATCGTCGAGGACCTCCAGGTGGCCGCCATGGTCCGGAAGACGATGTTCCGGTCGGCAATCGGCACGCAGCAGTCCCTGGACCCCGAGACACTGCCCCCGGTAATCCTGGTGACCGACACTCCAGATTCCCCTGAGGTGGGGGTAGAGCTTTCAGAAGACGAAGTCGCGGCATATACAAATGCCATCATAGCGGCCGTCAGTGAAAACGAGGGCGAGTTTTTCGACCATCGTGCAGGGCGCAGTATCGCCGCCTGGGGGCAGACGCAACCGGAACGTGATGATACGCTGCGGGCGGTGATTGCCGGATTGCAGATTCTGAATTTCATCAGATCAGGCGAATCTTCGAGCCCACTGGAGCAAACACGCCTGGTTGTGGACTTCCGACCACAACAACCCATTGCTGACATTCTGCAGCGCCTCGACGCGCTCACTGAAGAGATGCCTGACGATGCACGGCTTTATCTGACCGCTGATGCGTATCGGGAGGTTCAGCGTCATGTGTCAGCGAAGTCTATTGGCCAGGGCGACTTTTTCGAGGTTTTCTCGCTCGGTGAAGACGACACCATGACACAGATCGCCGCGTCGCCGGATGAATAGCGCACACGGACGGGATTCGATGATGAGACATATCCGCCGGACCATCCTGCTGCTGACAATCATCGGCATGGTGAGCGTTGCTGTGAGTGGGTGTCCGAGTTCACCGGGCAACCGTGAGATTCACGTCACCATCACCGATGAAAATGGGGGAGAGATGCAGCAGCAGACAACCCGTGAGCAGATTGAGCAGGCGGCCAGAAGCGAGGGCGAGCTCAACTGGTACACATCGCTGCCGATGGAGCGTGCTGAACAATTCGTCCGGCTTTTCGAGAACCAGCATAACTACATCCGCGTTCGCATCACACGCGAGAGTACTTTCGACATCGTCCGCAGGGTGGAGCAGGAGATCAAAAACCGGGACGTACAGGCCGATGTCATGCACGTGCTCGACCCCGCCATTTTCACCTCCCTCAAAAGCCGTGGCGATCTATACCGCTACCATCCCGAGGGTGCCAGAGGGATTCCACCAGAATACAAATCGCCGGGTTACTGGACAGGGGCGCGGCTGGTGGTCATTTGTATGGCCCGTTCCAGCCGCATCAGCGAAGAGGAGGCCCCGGAGACGTGGATGGATCTGCTAAACCCGCAGTGGAGGGGTCGGATAGCACTCAAGGACGCCCAGACCAGCGGCTCCGCGTACGCGCAGTACTATTTCCTGCGTGAAAAATACGGGCGATCTTTCTGGGCGAACATGGCGGGACAGGCTCCCACGATGTACAAATCGGGTGATGACATACTCCAGGCCCTGATTGCCGGTGACAAGGACATCGCCGGCGGCGTTTTGCGATACAAGGTGCAGAAATATATGGACAATGATGCACCGGTTGAGCCCATCTGGCCGGCGGACGGCGTGCCTGTGTGTCTCGGGCCTGTCGCGATCCTCAGGGCCTGCCCCCATCCCAACGCGGCAAAGCTGTTTGTCGAATTCATGCTTTCACAGGAAGGGCAGACGCAGCTCTCGAAGCTGCTCACGTGTTACTCACCCCGCAGCGATGTGCCGCCACCGGAGGGCGCGCGTCCACTGTCAGAGCTCAACCTGCTCACGGCTGAGACGGGCTGGAAAGAGTATTTGAACAAGCAAAGCAACCTGCGCGCTGAATACGGGAGCCTCTTTCACCCCGAAAGCGAATAAAGAGGAGGAATATCTGATGCAGCTTGAGGCGCTGGGACATGCGTGTTTTGTGCTCAGCCACGAGGGACACAGTGTGATCTTCGACCCCTGGCTGGCGGAGAATCCGGAAGCATCAACCGCTCCGGAGGATGTTGATGTTGACGCAATTCTCGTCTCACACGGGCATTCTGACCACCTGGGAGACGCCATTCCGATTGCAAAACGCCTGGGCGCACCAATCATCGGCACCTATGAGTTGTGTATGTACTGCCAGCGCCACGGGGCGTCCGTGGAGCCGATGCATATTGGGGGCGGCCGACAGTTTGATTTCGGCCATGTCAAGCTCACACTCGCGCTGCACGGCGGCGGAGTTATCGAAGACGATCATATCGAATACACGGGACCACCATGCGGATTTTTGGTGACCATGGGCGATCAAACACTCTATTACGCCGCCGACACGGGACTCTTTGGCGACATGAGGTTGATCGGACAGCACAACGACCTGGACGCGGCGGTCCTGCCGATCGGGGATAACTTCACCATGGGGCCCGAGGATGCATTCAGGGCCGCGGAGATGCTGGAAGTGCCCGTGGTCGTTCCCATGCATTTTTCGGCCTTCGAGGTGATCCAGCAGGATGTTGTGGCCTTTGCAGCCGGTTTGGATGAGCTGGGGATCCGCCCGCTGGTCCTGCACCCGGGCGACAAAGGTGAGATAGCGTGATACGCCTCGCATACCATCCTGCCAGCTACCTGCGACAGAACGTCTGTGCGAATGACGCGATCGCCGACATCGCCGACAGCGGCTGGGACGGCTTTGAATGGTCATCAGGCGCTGTCCAGGAGCATTTCGACGGTCCTGGCGAGTGCCGTGACTACCTGGAGGCCGTCGGGGTCGAATTATCCGGCATCTATCACACCTGCCGCTTCGAAAACGACGCACAGATCCAGCAATGGCTGGCCGAAGGTGCGAAAACCATAGAGTTCGCCAACTCCATCGGCACAGAGGTGCTCATGATAGACGGTGGAAGCACGGAACTGCCTGCGGATTCGTCGTCGGTGGAGCGCGTGGCAGAAGCCGCGGAACAACTCGGCCTGATGGCCTGCGATGCGGGCATGATCTGCACATGGCACCAGCACTGGGGAACCCTGTTTCAGTATGAGGACGAGTTTGCCGCGTTGATGGATGCCACAGACCCCGCTCTTCTCAAGTGCACGCTGGACACCGCACACCTGGCGCTGGGAGGCTTCGACATTCCCGCGACCTTCGAACGCTATGCGGACCGGATCCGTTACGTTCATTTGAAGGATCTGGATGGCGAACGGCGCTTCGCGGACCTTGAGAGGGGAACCGTGGATCTTGAGGCCCCGGCGCAGATTTTGCTGGAACATGGCTTTGAGGGCTGGGCCGTGTGCGATCTCGATTACACCGATAGAGACCCCCGCGAAAGCAGTCGGCACAATTTCCGCACGATCAAGAAGCTCCTGGGGCGCTGAAACCGCAGCCCGAACCGGGTCTATCTATAGGGATGCTCTCACAGAGCTTCAATTAAAGCCAGCCTGTTGCGCCCATCGTCCGGTGTGGTGATTTGCACTGCACCGCCGGCTGTAAGAG
>JBKHJK010000297.1:0-4322 GCA_046538215.1 Armatimonadota bacterium | reverse complement strand
CTTTTTCTGGCTCGAGATCGATGGTGAAAACCGCCGCGTGATGACCCGGGTGCATGACGGAGAGTTTGGAGACGAGAAAGTACTGAGTGAGCTGCCTCGTGGCGCCCAGACAGGACAGCTCCAGGCGGCCACTGCCCCTGATGGCACTGTCTGGCTTGCCCGGACGCAGATGCACCGCCGCCGTAGCTCAATTGAACTGACGGGGGTCGCTGCCGACGGCTCTCGCACCGACCACTCCCTGCGCGCCGGCGGCTGGCACAACCTGCGCCCGGTACTCGCTCCCTCGGAAGACGGTCTGTGGGTCGCCTGGGATGCCTTTGACGGAGATACATATAACATCCACGCCTGCCCGATCGGTCCCGATGGCCCGGGAGATGTCGAAACGGTTGACACCACGCCACAGTGGTGCACGATTCCCGCACTCACCGTTGATGGACAGGGCAGGCCCTTTGCCGCGTGGATTGTCGCCGACGATGTCATGAACGATGACGACCTCTTCGACACCGCCTACCGCATCGAATGCGCGGTGCGCGATGGCGAGCAGTGGAAGCCTGTAGCCGGTGCAGACCACAACGGCGCCTGCGTGGACCTGCGATACGGGCTGCTGCTCGGCCAGCCCCGCGGATGGTACACCAGCTACCGGGGACGCCGCCGCAAGCCGACGCTCCGCACCGCCGAAGACGGAAGCGTCTGGCTGATGTGGGAGCGCAAGGAAGGCCACAACGAGGGCACCGCCGCCGCCCGCGGACTCCTGCTGGGACGCCGCTATGACGGGCAAAACTGGTCTGATGAAAAGCTGCTCAACCGCGATATGGTCTATTACGAAATCGAGCAGGGCACCGGACCGATTGACCCCGACGCCCTCGCCTGCATCTGCCGCGATGTTACCACCGAGCACCTGCACTTCCAGATCTGCTCACCACAGCCCGCACCGCCACCCGCCGAGGACATTGATTTCTCCGAATGGTCGCCGGTTAACCCCGCTGCTGTTGTCTCACAAAAGTATGGTGAGCCCGCTCGCCGAGACTTTGCAGAGGCCGGTGACTACACCCTCCTGTGGGCGGATATGCACAATCACAGCAATGTCTCCATCCCCCCGTGCGGTGAGGCCGACGAGATGCTGACATACGGCCTCAAAAAGGCCGGGCTGGATGTCTGCGCCATCACCGACAATGACCACTGCTGGGGCGGCCGGACCTACACCGAATACGACTGGAATCTGCAGAAGGGCTGGGTGGGGCTGATGAACCGCGATGACCAGTACGTGGTCTTCCCCGGCTATGAGTTCAGCGTCCGCGGTGTTGAGATGCACACGCCCTTCGAGGTGATGCTGCAGGAGGCGCCCGAGCGCTACTGCAACCTCGGCGAAGAGATCAACCACCGCTCCGTGTATGGCGATGACGATAATATGCAGATGCTGCCATGGCGCGCGGCCGGTGACGATCCCATGCAGGCGCTGATGGAATACCTCCACGAAAACGATTACTTTTGCCACCCTCACCACGGCCGCTGGCAGATTTATGACGAGGACGTCGAGCCAAACGTCGAGGCCTGCTCCGGATGGGGCATGTACATCATGGAAGAAGACCGCTACGAGGATACCCTTCTGGCGGGCCACAAAATCGGCTTCATCGGCGGCTCCGACAACCACCGGCGCATTCCCGGCCTCAACGGTGCCCTGACCGGGGTGTGGGCGAAGGACAAATCCCGCGCCGCCGTCGAGGAGGCCCTCCGAAGCCACCGCTGCTATGCCACCGCCGGTGACCGAATCGCCCTGCTTTTGAAGGCCGGCGATGCCTGGATGGGGGAGAGCGTGACGGTGCGGGAGGCACCCGAACTCACCATTCGCACCCGCGGACAGCAAAGCACCGACTACACCCTTCTCCTCATCCGCGACGGCGAACAAATCCTGCGCACGGAGTTCACCGGCGACGTGAATCTCACACACACCGATGATGAACTCGCCCCCGGCGAGCACTACTATCGCGTGGAAGTCCGCGGCCCCGAAGCGCCGGAATACCCCGGCAATATCGCCCCGGCCTTCCGCCCCTTCGCCTTCTCCAGCGCCCTGTGGATAACGGTGAGCGAGAGCTAATGGGGGTAGCCGTGCACACGCCGCCTTCGTCCGGCAGAAATGATATATATATAGAAATCGTTGGAGAGAAAACGCTACAGAATCCCAAGTGACAGTGGCGAGAAGGATAGCTTCGTTATGCCGTTGAGTGATGAGTCGCATTCGACCCGTACGCATGATAGTAAAGGGGGAAGGTGGCGTCAATGCAGAAAGACGACGAACTCGTCCGGAGAGCCGCGGAATGGTATGAAGACAAGACGGCTTTTCGAGCGGCTCTGTGTGCGATTCCGTATATTGGCGGCTCGCTTGATGTAATTTTCATGAGTTACGCCCACCGTTGGCGGGAAGACAGGTTCAATGATATGGTTTCGGAGTTGTCAGCGCGAATGGATGACTTGGACCCTGCGCAGCTTGACCCTGACAGTGCCGAGGCAGAGGCATACTACGACCTGTTCGTGAAGTGCGCAGAGGCTGCGATGCGAGAGCGACGGAGTGAGAAACGTGCCCTGTTCGCAGGACTGCTCGCGAATGCTGCCCACATGGACCCAGACAGCCTCGATACTGCTGCCCTCGTGACTGACAGCTTGGATCGCCTGTCAATTTTCGACTTCTCGGTTCTTGTCTGGGCTTGTCAAATCGAGCACGATGACTTCTGGAACGGACGTCCTCTGTTAGTGGAGCCTCGCCCGCAGGAAGATGCTTCGGACAACTTCAATACTGTGCCCATCTTGTCAGTGACATTCGGTCAGGTGCCAGTGTGGCAATTGCACGTCAGCTGCAACAACCTGGAACGGGAAGCAGCGCTCAAGGACGAAGGAGTCACGCGTTACGATATCTCCAGGGGGGAGCTTTACGTGGTAACGGAGTATGGGCAGATGATCGTAGACAGAGTTGCGACCGATTGAGCATCCGGAACCCGCTAATGCTCACTTGAGAAAATCATTCAGTTGATGTCTGCATTTTTTTGGCTTGACGTCCCGTTTTTGCCATTTGAAGCGTTTGTCATTCTTGTTGTGAACTTTGATCGGCCCGCAACGGAGCGCATACTGCCGACCATCAATATGCTGTTTGACAAAGCGGACACGCCCTCTGCTGACGGTCTTTTTTTGCGCGCTCACAGCCTCGGCGTCCCGGAAGACTACGGCCTCCTGGTGGCCGGGGCGTTGTCGGCAGTATCATTTTGTGGACAAGAACACACAGCAAGCCGCGTAAAGATGATGCTGACGCCCCCGACGACGCAGATGTAAGGACCATCACATGAAGCCGTAAAACGCAGAAGAGCCACGACCTGTTTCCGGCCTTCCCAGAAATATTCTGAGAAATCCCTTGACACGCGGACATATTCAGGTATAATGGTACCGAAATACGATAATAGCCGTGGCGAGGAACCATCATGGACAGCATTCTCAACATCTCAGAAGCCGCATCTATCGCCATGCATACCATGGCATTTCTC
This sequence comes from Armatimonadota bacterium, assembly GCA_046538215.1. Lineage (GTDB taxonomy): Bacteria > Armatimonadota > Zipacnadia > Zipacnadales > UBA11051 > JBKHJK01. Next base: position 792 of record JBKHJK010000297.1, on the reverse strand, counting down.
GCACAGGAGCCACAAAAGACACAGTCAGCCGGAGACATCGCCGACAGGATACACGTCTCGCAAAACCATCTGGCGAAGGTGATGCAGCGGCTCAGCCACCAGGGGCTGGTCGAGAGCAAGCGTGGGCCCGGCGGCGGCTTCACACTCGCACGCCCACCTGAGGACATCACGCTTCTGGAGATCTTCGAGACTATTGATGGTCCGCTCGAAGTCGGTGACTGCCCGCTGGGAATGCCCGTCTGTGAGGCCAGGCGCTGCATCCTCGGTGACATGGCCGTATCGGTCACAAACGAGGTCCGCGAGCACTTCCAGCAAACCACACTTTCTGAACTGTCTGACGTGTACGGAGGTCAGGACGAATAATGAAAGTCATGCGCAAAATAATCAGTATTGATGAAGAGAAGTGCGACGGGTGCGGGCTGTGTGCCGACGCCTGCCACGAGGGCGCCATCCAGATCATCCAGGGGAAGGCCAGACTCGTGAGAGACGACTACTGCGACGGCCTCGGCGACTGCATCGGTGAATGCCCGCAGGGTGCAATCACCATCGAAGAGCGGATGGCCGAGCCGTTTGACGAAGAGGCCGTCAATCAGCACCTCGCCGAAGCGAAAAATGACGAATGTGACACCCTCGAGTGCGGCTGCCCCGGCACCGCCGTGCAGAGTCTCGGCGGCAAGCATGAAGCGCCCGCCGAAAGCACATCAGTCAGCGAGGCCGTGTCACAGCTCCGCAACTGGCCGGTGCAGATACACCTCGTCCCGCCCAATGCGCCCTACCTCGACGGGGCCGATG
>JBKHJK010000296.1:0-4335 GCA_046538215.1 Armatimonadota bacterium | reverse complement strand
TGTCGGTGACGGGGATGTTTTCGTTATTGGAATGCGCCACGCCCAGGTCGCCGCCACCGAACCAGCATGTTGGGATATCGAGCTGATTGGTGTACCACCAGGCATCCGACGAGGCGGTCATCGCGGACACCTCCGGCTCCACGCCCCCCTCGGTGCACGCCGCTTCGAGTGTCTGGACGACCGGGTGGTCGGGCGGGATGATGCTGGCGTCGTGGCGGTAGGTGAACTCGATTTCGAAGTTCTCGGCCAGCCAGTCATCGTCACAACCGGCCATCATTTCGTTCAGGTGCTTCATGACGTCTTCCTTGGTCCGGTCGGGCAGAATACCAAGCACGCCGGTGAAGACGGCCTTCTGGGGCGATTGTGCAGGCCAGTCCCCGGCCTTCATCTCGCCGATGGTCAGGGGCGCGGGATCGGCGATGCCGTCAAACATCGGGTATTGCCCGCGGCTTTCGGCGAGGGCGACGTCGTGGTATGCGCGGAAGATGTGGGTTGCCCGGATGGCCTTCTCCAGCGCCGAAATCGTGCCCCCGGGAGTGCCGGAATGTCCGGAGCGCCCGTAGATGGTGGTTTCGAACCACACGGCGCCCCGGATCTGCGGGTAGAGGATGAAGTTGGAGGGCTCCAGGTTGATGGCCGCGTCTGCGGTCTCTCCCGTCCGCGCCATCGCGATGGTGCCGTTGCCGCCGTTTTCCTCTTCGATGACAAGATGACCGATGACGTCGCCACCGATGTCGATATCCAGCTCCTCAATCGCCTGCAAAACGAGATACAGCGTGGTGAGCTGTCCCTTGGCGTCACAGGCGCCGCGTCCGTAGATGATGCCGTCTTCGAGATAGGGATCGAAGGGCCGCTCCTGGGTGGCCGAGGGCGGCACGACATCCATGTGGGTGTTGAAAATCAGGGATTTGCCGCCACCAGAGCCTTTCTGCGCGACTCGGACGTTCGGGCGGTCGCCGTATTCGAGGCCCCTTACCGGGCTCGCATAGTCGCGGTCCTCTTTGATCTCGTTGGTGATTTCGATGTACTCAGTCTCGTCACAGAAGCCCTGCATGTTCTCATAAAGGTACTCCGCGACAGGACCTTCGTTTCCGGCGGTCGAGGGGAAGCGGATAAGATCCATCAGCACCTCCGCCGCCTCGTCATACTTGCTCTCAAAATATTCAGTCAGTTGATCAGCCATAATCGTCGTCTCCCGGTTTTCACGGTGGTAGCTGTGTCGTTTTGTAGGGCGGGGACCTGTGCCCCGCCGGAATTTCATTGAGGCGAAGAGGCGCTGAATGAGACAACCAACGTCTTTGAGGACCCGTCTGTTTGCCGGTCCGGATGCTCAGATTAAAAGGCTTCGCTGGCCCAAAGGGTTCACGACGGGCGGGGCACAGGTCCCCGCCCTACAGAAAGGCCACGACTCGCAGCGCCTACTCCGGGGCGCCCATTTCGGTGAGGACCTCGTCGAGGCAGGCAATTGACTCGTCGGCCTGGGCCTTTGTGATGCACAGCGGCGGGGCGACACGGATTACGTTGCCGTGGATGCCGACCTTGCCGCAGGTGACGCCCTTTGTGGCCATGCGCTCGGTGACCTCGCCGGTGTAGTCCGGTGCCGGTTCCTTGGTCTCCTTCGATTTCACGAACTCCAGACCGATGACAAGCCCCCTGCCGCGGACATCGCCGAGGCATTCGTGTTTCTCGCCAAGCTCCTGCAGCTTGCCAAGCATGTAGCCGCCGACCTCGTTGCAATTTTCAATCAGGTTCTCCTGCTCGAAGACGTCCAGGACGGCGTTTGCGGCCGCGGACGAGACGGGATTGGCGCCGGTGGTCGAGGACATTTCGCCTTTTTCCATGATGTCGAACATCTCGTGGTTGGCCAGCAGCGCGGCGGTCGGGATACCGTTGGCGATTCCCTTGCCGATACACAAAAGGTCCGGCTGTAGCTCTTCGTGCTCCAGATAAAACATCGTCCCACTGCGGCCGAAGGAGGCCTGGATTTCGTCGTCAATAAACAGGATGTCATTGTCATGCGCCCACTGTTCGAGGCGCTTGAGGAAGCCGTCGGGCGGGATGATGAAGCCTGCGCCGCCCTGGTACGGCTCGGTAATCACCGCGGCGACGTCGCCGATGGATTCATAATGCAGCTTGTGGTCGAGCCACTCGATGCACCTGTCCACGCATTCCTCATCCGTCTCGGAGCCGAAGGGACAGCGGTAGGGATACGGATAGGGCGCGTAGATGGTCCCGGGCATCAGCGGGCCCCAGTGCTGCTTGGTCTCTTTCTTGCCGGCCATGCTCATGGCGCCCCAGGTGCGCCCGTGGAAGGCGCCCCAGAAGCTGATGACCTCGTGTTTTCCGGTATAGCGCTTGGCCATCCGCATCGCGGCCTCGGTCGCCTCCGAGCCGGTGGACAGAAGGAATGCGGTGTCCAGATAATCCACGTACTCCGGCATCTTTTCGACGATGCGCTTTGCATAGATCGCCCGTGGCTCGGTCGGGAATGCGTAGGGCATGGAGCATTTGGCGACCTGGTTCTGCACCTCTTTGACAAAATGCGGGTGCGAGTGGCCGATATTGGCCGCCAGCACGCCGGAGGTCCAGTCAATGTACTCGTTGCCATCCACATCAGTGACCGCCGCGCCGTGCGCCTCGTCCCACACCAGCGGGGCCGCCGTTGACCGGCAGCTCGGTTCATATTTGTCCTGCATATCCAGAATCTTCTTCGAATTCGGTCCGGGTAGATCGTAATTATGTGACATTCTCATCGCCTTCCGTCCGTACTTATGTCTGAATGCTTGCAATTATGCTGACATCGAAGTGCATATTACTCTCGTTTCGTCTTTTCCTGTAGGGCGGGGACCCGTGCCCCGCCGAGATTCTCGTCAGACAGGTGACTTCTTTGATGACGGAATAACAATACGACATTTGATGGGTCTCCTGCCGTGCGTCATCCTCAGACTTTGAGGGTGGATATTGGCGCAAGAACTCACGGCCGGCGCGGTACAAGCCCGCGCCCTACAAACGGCGTCACACCTCCCGATAGTTCCCGTCCACGATGTGGTCTATCTCTTCGTTGACCGTGTTCGTCGGCTTGTCGCCAGCGATGCCGGCTTTGATGTCGTCCATGATCTGGTAGCGGATCTTCCAGCCGGCCTCTTCGGAGCACCAGCCGAGGTGCGCCGACAGCGTCGCGCGGTCGAGGTCAAACAGCTCGTTTTCGCGCAGGGGCGGCTCTTTTTCGTACACGTCAATGCCCGCGCCCTGGATCTGTTCATTTTTCAGTGCCTCGATGAGGTCGTCGGTGTTGACAATCCCCCCGCGGGCGGTGTTGACCAGGTAGGCGCTATCCTTCATCCGCTTGAACACATCGGCGTTGAACATGTATTCGGTCTCTTCGTTCAGTGGCGTGTGGATGGTGATGACGTCGGCCTCGGCGATGAAGTCGTCGAAGTCGAGGAGATCTTCCTCCTGGATGCCCAGGGCGCCCTTCTGGCGCTCGTCAATATAGGGGTCGCAGACGATGGTGCGGGCGAAGATATTCTTCGTCATTCGATAGACGCGCCCACCAATGCGGCCACAGCCGATGACGCCGAGGGTCTGGTCGAACATACGGTGCATGGGAAGCAGGGTGGAGAAATCCCAGATCTGGTTTTCGGAGGATTCTTCGAGGATCTCGCGGCTGCGGAAAAGCTGGCGGGTGCAGGCGAAGATCAGCGCGACGGCCTGCTCGGCCACCTCGGTGGCGCAGTAGTCGGGCTCGTATGCGAAACGGATATTGTTTCGCGTGCAGGCCTCCACATCCACATTATCGTAGCCTACACCGTGGCGGATGATGAGGATGCACTGTTCGAGCGCATCTATCACCTCGGCATCGAACTCCACCATGTTGACGACAATGATATCGGCATCCCTGCACACGTCAATGACCTCGCTTTTGGGCGAATTTTTGAGCTGGTAAGTCTCGAAGACGACATTGTCCATCTTCGCAAATTCGCCCTCTTCCCAGTCGAGGTCGTCTTCGATATAGTCGGTGACGATCACTTTCCACTCTTTCACCGTAGTCTCCCCTTTTGACGGTCAACAGCAGCAGGTTGAAAATGGTACATCCATGACAATATTGCGCCCGGCCGGAGCCCGGCGCATGAAAAGCTTTTTCGGGACCTCTGACACCCCACAATATATTATAATCGGCGCATGAACGCAAAAGAACATCTGTCCGGGAGGAGGGCCGCCGGAGGCTGCGTGAGGTTGAATTTTATGCCTGCCGAATGCTATACTCGCCTGTGTGTCGCATCATCAAAACCGGGAGTATGCTTCGTGGACCACATCCAGCGCTGGGTTTCAATC
>JBKHJK010000295.1:0-4351 GCA_046538215.1 Armatimonadota bacterium | reverse complement strand
TGTCCCGGCTGATCTGCCTGGCGTCGGAGCTGACAAGATATACCAGTCCACCGCCGTTGGTGACGAACGACGGCAGATCCTCCGCGGCCCGGTTCCGGAGTGCTGAATCCGACATGCAGGCGATCGCCCGGACATCCACATCGCCAAAGTCTTCTCCCCCGAACCAGGTGACGGAGAAGCCCTGGCGGGCCACTGCGTCTCCGGCGGGCTCAACGACGTGCCCGAGGCCGCCGGTCTGGGGCAGATCAATAATCACAGTCCCCGCAGCCTGAGCCATCCCCGCACAGATGAGACCGATCAGCAGGATAAGAACCAACTGTCCCGACGTCCGGCGTATGTTATTGCTCATACTTTCTCCTCCCCGACCGGGGATCTGCATGGACTGGATCCATTTATTCAGACAGGACAACCGGGGCGTTGGTCTCCAGTGATTCATGGATCGCGCTGGCAACTGCGACACTTTTGCGGGCATCTTCTGCGCTAATCAGGAATTCGTCATCGTTCAGAATGCTTTCTGCAAAATATTCGAGCTGTGTACGCAGCGCCCCGTCGAGTTTGCCGTTGACCTCCGGGCCGTACAGCACATCGGCCCTGCTGGCCCGCTCCGTAGAAGTGATGACTGCATCGTCCACGGCCCCGGCCTGCACTGCAACGCGGCCGGTGGTGCCAATGACCTCGATGCGCGCGTCCAGCGTATTCGGCTGCCCCTCAGGCACCACCCAGCAGGTTTCCAGACATCCTGCGGCCCCGTCACTGAACTTCATAACCGTGAATATCGTATCATCAGCGCCCTCTGAGACAAGCACTTTCCGGCTGCTTTCAGCATACACGCGCTCGATTTCCGCGCCCGTGTACCAGCGCATGATGTCAATATCGTGAACGCCCAGAAAATATGCGACGGAGGTCCGGGGGCCGATACGCCGGCCCGAGGCGGTGATGTTGTTGCGCCGGGCATAGACGTGGACGATATCTCCCACCGCACCATCGGCAATGGCGGACCTGCCGACCTGGTATCTGGGATCAAAGCGCACCACGTGAGCGACCATCAGCCGCACACCGTTTTGCTCGCAGCTTTGGATGATCGCGTCACAGTCCTGCAGGGTGGTCGCCAGCGGTTTTTCCAGGAGAATGTGTGCTCCCGCCGAGGCTGCCGCCTGACACGGCTCGACGTGGTGCTGGTCATCGGTGCAGATACTGACGATGTCTATGTCGTTATCCAAAGCCTCCTCGAGGCTTGCGGCGGCCCTGCATTTCAGCTTTGAGGCCACGCTTTCGGTTTTGTCGGCGACGATGTCGTACACCGAGACAAGCTCGGTATATGACAGCTCGGACCAGATGCGGGCATGGCGCTCTCCCATCATTCCCAGGCCGATGACGCTTGCTCTCAAATCAGGCATGGTCTGTCCCTCCGTACGTGTTTATGTGGTCAAATGCTCGCGCAGTACGCTGACACAGTTTTCGAGTGCCTTCAGCCGCGTAATCTCATAGCCGTGCGTGTTCTCCGTCGGGAAGCAGATGCAGGCAGGGCGTCCGACCAGACCAGCGCTGGCAGTTACACTGGCATCACTGCCGAAGCACCTGATGACGGCGGTCTGGCAGGCGGTGTCGCATCTCTCGCCCGCGTCGAGCAGTGCCCGCGTCAGATCCGTGCTGTAGTGATACGATCCGTCTTTGAACAGCAGCACGGGGCTGTCACTCATTTCTATCGGGTATTCTTCGGCCACCGGCCCCACTTCGATGGCGATGAAGTCATCCGGGTCCAGGTGGCGTGCGAGGTAAGCGGCTCCGGATACTCCGCCCTCCTCGGTGGCTGTGAACCCCAGACAGGTATCGTGGGTGGGCGGCGTTTCGTTGAGAGCCTCCGCCACAAGCAGCAGCACCGCCACAGCCGCCTTGTCATCCAGAGCGTAGCCGGCGATGAAACCGTCCTGTAGATACATCGGCGTCTTGCGGCTGCGGCCCACTACCGCCCGGTCACCAACGATGACACCACGCTCCCTCATCTCATCGCCGTCCAGCTTGCAGTCCAGATACACCATGTCCCATGTCAGCGCTTTGTTCTTCGCATCATTGACGCGGGGTGACAGCTCTGATGAATGCGTTGAGCCGATGCACAGCACTCCCTCGATGACGCCACCGGCGGTGACCAGGTCGAAGGGTCCCTCGCCGTACTTCGCCGGGCGCGTGCCTCCGATGGGATCGAGCCAAATTTTGCCGTCATCATCAATCTTCCTGACAACGGTGGACAGCTCGTCCTTGTGTGCGCTGACGACGGTGAGCGGGCCCTCGTGGCGGCCTTCGAATATCACGTAAACGTTGCCGTGAGGGTCACGGTGAATGTCTTTGCCCAGCGGCATGAGCACATCGGTGATAATCTGGTCCATTTCCTGCTCAAGGCCACCGGGCGAATGTGTCACCAGCAGGCGATCGAGCAGGGACCTGAGCTTCTGTCGCATTGTGTATCTCCTGTCGCCGGTTACAGCTCCACCGGCTCGCCTTTTTCAGCCGATTCGATCATCGCTACAAGTGCCTTTGTGATCATCAGGCCGTCGTGGCCCGTGATCAGCGGTTCCTCATCACGCAGACAGCAGTTGAAGAAATGCTTGATCGCCTGGTTGACGAAGCCCACCGGCTCGCCCATCACCTCACCGAAAAGTGTCCCGCGGTTGGTGGCCTTTTCGTCGTCAGCCAGAAGATAGGCGGGGAGGGTCGGATCAATATTGATATAGCCGTCCGAGCAGATAAGCTGGAACTTCGAATCCACCAGATATGGCATGCTTTCGGGCAGGATCCAGCAGCTTTCGAAGTTCCCCACACAGCCGTTTTCAAATTCCACGGTGGCCTGGTAGAAGTCCGGGGTATCTATGCCCATGTCTTTCAGCTTTATACTGCGAGACACGGCATTGACCCGCTTCGCCTCGGAGTTGAAATACCACCGGGCGATGTCGTAGCGGTGGCAGATCAGCCAGAACGGCAGGCGGGTGTTTGCGGCCCATGAGAGCATCTGGGTCGGCACGTACAGGGTGTTATTCAGCCGGGCGTATGCGTACATCGGCTCTCCGAGGTCCCCGGCGTCGAGGGCGTCCTTCGTCTGAGCGAAGGAGTGCATCCAGCGGTTCGACCAGTTGATCATCAGCTTCGTGCCGGCCTTCTGCTGTGCGGCGATGATGGCCTCGGCGTCCTCGATGGAAGTCGCCATCGGTTTTTCTAAAAGGACGTGCTTTCCGGCTTCGAAGGCCGCTTCGCTAACCTCCCGGTGCAGGTGATCGGGGAGTGCGACTGACACGGCCTCGATCTCATCCATGGCCAGAAGCTCGCTGTAATCTTCAACAGCATTGCGGGCGCCATATTGTGCGGCCATCTGCCGGGCCCGCGGCCGATTCACATCGGCAATCGCGACAAGCATCGTATTCGGCGCCATCGAACAGCACTGAATATGTTTTTCACCCTGCAGACCGGCGCCGATGACACCGTAGTTCAAATTCCCTTTTGCGTATGCAAGTGATATCTTCATTCCACCCTCTTATGAAACATAGCTCACAGTGGCTCCGCCGGGAGTCGCCGTCTTTTTGCAGGCTCCTCTCCCGGCGGCCCTTATCCTATTCGTTGACACAGGGCAGTGTTCCTCCCGCGCCGTTGAGCTTGCTGGCTGCCGGGTGATATAATTGCATGTAATGAATACCCGGAAATACTACATCGAGACACTTGGCTGCCAGATGAACGTGCGGGATTCCGAGTCCATTGCGGCGCTTTTGGATGGTCTCGGCCTCTTTCGCTGCGAAAATCCCGATGCCGCTGACGTGCTGGTCATCAATACCTGTTCCGTGCGCCGCAAGCCCGAGGAGAAAGTTTTCTCACGCCTGGGCGAATGGAATCTTTTGAAACAGGAGCGGCCCGAGATCGTCATCGCCGTCTGCGGCTGTATGGCACAGGTTGCCACCGACGAAATCAGGCGGCGCGCCCCGTATGTGGACATTATCGCAGGGCCCCGGGCGCTTGGCGATTTGCGCGACGTGTTCGCGGAGGCATTTGCAGAGAACCACGAGAGCGCAGTATGTGTGACTGACAGCAGCGCTGTTATCCCCGAAGGCCTTCCCGTTCACCGCGAGGACGATGTTTCGGCGTACGTCAATATCACATACGGCTGTAATAACTTCTGCGCCTACTGCATCGTCCCCCACGCCCGGGGACGGGAGCTGAGCCGACAGCCCACCAGCATTATCGCCGAATGTGAGGAGGCCATTGCCCGGGGCTACAAAGAGATTACGCTCCTCGGACAGAATGTCAACAGCTACGGCCACGACCTGGATATCAATGTGGACTTTCCGGACCTGATGTACCAGGTGGGGAC
>JBKHJK010000294.1:0-4361 GCA_046538215.1 Armatimonadota bacterium | reverse complement strand
CACCAGCTCCCCCTCCTCGCCCTCGGGGACCGGTTCGGTGGTGTCGGGATTGATGATCTCGGGGATAAAATAGTCCTCGGCAATGTGCAGGCCGTTTTTCGCTTCACATTCACCGGCCACGCCCGGGCCGCCCAGCTCGGCGAGACCGTAGATGTCAAACGCGGAGATCAGCAGATTATTTTCGATAATCTGGCGCGTTTTTTCCGACCACTGCTCGCCACCGAACAGCCCCACGCGCAGTGACAGCGACTGTGCGCTGATGTCTTCGGATGCAACGGTCTCGGCGATCTGCCGGGCGTAGCTGGGGGTGCCGACCAGTACGGTGGTGCGGAAGTCCTGCAGCACGGCGATCTGCTTGCGGATGTCGGCGTTGGAGGCGGGCAGGACTGAGGCACCGATCCGCTCGGCCCCCTGATGGAGACCGAAGCCGCCGCTGAACAGCCCGTAGCCGAAGAAGATCTGCACCACGTCTTCGGCTCCCACACCTGCGGCAACAAGGTTGCGAGCGACCAGGTCGGTCCAGTGGTCGAGATCGTTGGCAGTGTAACCCACCACCGTCGGAGCCCCGGTGGAGCCCGATGAGCTGTGGATACGCACGATTTCCCGCAGCGGCACCGCGAACATGCCGTAGGGATAGCTATCGAGCAGGTCCTGCTTGGAGGTGAGAGGCAGTCGGCGGAGATCGTCCAGTGAGATGAATTGCTCCGGCACGAGATCATGTTCATCGAACATGTGTCGGTAAAACTGCACGTTTCGATGCGCGCGATTGACCGAGCTTTGCAGCCGCTCAAGCTGCAGAAGCCTCAGTTCATCTCTCGCCATCGCTTCATGCCGCTCATCGAAGATGTTCGTCATGGTTGTCCTCCCTCGGACCCGCCCTAAAACTCGTCAAAATCCTTGCCCAGGTACGCCCGCCGCACCTCCCGGTCGCGCAGAAGCTCGGTGCTGGTCCCCTCCAGTACAGTTCGCCCCGTCTCCATCACATACCCCCTCTCGGCGATTTTCAGGGAGGCCAGAGCGTTCTGCTCCACGAGCAGAATCGTCGTGCCCATGTCACGGAGGTCTTTGATGGTTGTCATGATCTCGGTGACCAGATTGGGCGCCAGACCCAGCGATGGCTCGTCCAGAAGCAGCATCCGCGGATGAGCCATCAGCGCCCGGGAAATCGCGAGCATCTGCTGCTGTCCGCCACTGAGTGTCCCCGCACGATGGTCGAGGCGCTCACCGAGGATCGGGAAAAACTCCACCATCCGCTCGATATCGCCGGCGATTTGCGCCTTCTTCCCGGAGCGATACATCCGGTAGCCGCCGATGGTCAGGTTTTCCCTCACACTGAGGTCATTGAATATCTGGCGCCCTTCGGGGACCTGAATGAGCCCCATATCCACGATCTGCTCGGGGGAGGCGTGGGTGATCTCTTTGCCGTCAAAGGTGATGGTGCCGGACCGGGCTTCAACGATGCTGCAGATGGTGTTCAGCGTCGTGGTTTTGCCGGCGCCGTTGGCCCCCAGCAGTGCCACAATCTCGCCCTCGTTGACGTGCAGGGAGACGGCCTGAAGCGCCTGCAGGTGCCCGTAAAAGGCACTGACTGATTGCAGGCTTAAGAGCACTCCCATCAGGCCTCTGCCTCCTCTCCCAGATAGGCTTTGAGCACGCGCGGATCCTGCTGCACGTGAGCGGGCGTGCCCTCGGCGATATTCTTTCCCTGGTCAATGACCACAACCCTGTCCGACAGCCCCATGACCACACTCATATCGTGCTCCACAAGCGCCACGGTGACTTCCAGCGTCTCCCGCAGTCGCCCTATTGTGTTCATGAGGTTTTCGCTTTCATGCGTTGTCAGGCCGGCAGCGGGTTCGTCCAGGAGCATAAGCTTCGGCTCCGATGCAAGCGCGCGGGCCAGTTCGAGGTGGCGCTGCAGACCCATGGGGAGGTTGTCGGCCTGCTGGTTAGCCACACCGTCCAGATTGACGATTTGCAGATACTCACGGGCCTGCTGTCGGAATCTTTGCTCCTCGGCGGCCGATCCGCCAAGTCGGAAGGCGGCCCGCAAAAAGCCGGTTGTGCCCCGCTTGTGGAGACCAACGAGGACGTTCTCCAGCACCGTCATCGTCCCAAAGACCTGGAGATTCTGAAAGGTGCGTGCGATGCCGGCGGCTGCGGTCTGGTGCTGTTGAAGCCGATTGATGTTTCGACCCTCAAAGCGAATCTGTCCCCCGCTGGCCGGATAGACGCCGCTGATGATATTAAACAGGGTTGTCTTCCCGGCACCGTTGGGCCCGATGACGCCGATGATTTCCCCGCTGCTTACGTCAAAGCTCACCGACTTCAGGGCTTCGACACCGCCGAAGGTTTTCCGCACATCCTGAATTTTCAGCAGGGGTTCGGTGGTCATGACGCTTGCTCTTTCGTTTCTTCGGTCTCACGCCGCTCGCGCTTCAACAGCCCGGCGAGGCCTTCGGGCATATAGATCACTCCGACGATGAGCAGAGCCCCGAACAGAACGACATCGAGCCCCGACAGCGCCGGGATTCTGTCCGCCAGCTTTATGAGCGTCTGGTTGAGGATAGTAATGATGGCCGCGCCACTCAACGCTCCCCAGATATTCCGGGATCCGCCCAGAAGCACCATCACCACCAGTATGATGGAGAAGGCAAAGCCGAACGGATCCGGGCTGATAAAGGTGATATGGTGGGCGTACAGGCTGCCACTGATGGCGGCAAATACCGCGCTGACGACAAATATCATCACCTTGAGATTCGACACATCCACCGCACAGGATCGTGCGGCCACCTCGCTGTCGTGTATCGCTCTCAGCGCCCGTCCAATCCGCGAATTGACGATATTGGATGACAGCGCAAGCACACCCAGCAGCACCGTCCAGACCAGGTAGCAGAATCTCAGGCTGCCGCGGAACTCAAATGCGCCGATCTGAAGCCTCGGGATACTGGAGATACCCGAAAAGCCGCCGGTAAAATCGCCGCCCTCGTTGAACATCACCTGCACAATGATGCCGATGCCGAGAGTGGCCATGGCCAGATAGTGACCGTGCAGCTTCAGGGTCGGCTTTCCCAGCAGCCACGCGACAACCCCCGTAAGGATCATCCCCAGCAGGATGCAGAGCCACGGATTAAGCCCGTAGCGGGTGGTGCCGATCGCCGTGGCGTAGGCCCCGAGACCGTAGAAGGCGGCGTGCCCCAGAGATACCTGGCCTGCATATCCCATGAGCAGGCTCAGACCCACTGCCATGATCCCGTAGATGCCGACAAGAATCAGCACGGAGCGGTGGTATGCGCTGGAGAAAATGAGGGGGCTGACCGCCGCGACAATCACCACGGCCACGTAGGGCCAGTATGGGGCGAGGCGCTTCAGAATCCTCATCAGAGCCCCTCCTGTTCCGTTTTGCCCAGAAGCCCCGCCGGGCGGATGAACAGCACCAGAAGCAGGATGATCAGGGTGATGGCGTCCTTGTACTGGGAGCTGATGAGACCCGCGGCGATATTTTCGGCCAGGCCGAGGATAATGCCGCCGATGACGGCCCCGATGCTGTTGCCCATTCCCCCCAGGATGGCCCCACAAAAGCCCTTGACCGCCAGCGGCGTTCCCATGGAGTACTGGGCGAACTTATTGGGCGCAAACACGACGCCCGCCAGTCCGGAGATGGCCCCACTGATGAGAAATGCAATGAGTGACATGTGACTGATATTGATGCCGGCAAGCCGGGCGGCAATCCTGTTGGATGCGGCCGCCCGCATCGCCTTACCGGTCATGGTGCGACGGAAGAAAAGCTGCACGGCGATGACGGTGATGATGGCGACGCCGATGATCCACAGGTCCTGCGGCTTCATCGCCGCGCCCCAGAAGCGGATGGGCTCTTCCCCTGTGAAGGGTGGCAGTGGCGTGGCGTTTGGGCCCCATATCACCTGCGCAGCGCCCCGGAATAACAGAGAGGCAGCGATGGTCACAAAGATCAAAAGCAGCACGTTCGCGCCAGCCAGCGGGCGGATGGCAAACCGCTCCAAAAGCACGGCCACCACGGCGGCGGCAAGCGCCGAGAGTACGATCACCGCAATTAGCGGCAGGCCCAGACTCGCAAGCGTGACCGCAACCATGGCGCCGATCATCACAAATTCGCCCTGGGCGAAATTGACGATACCGGTGGCGTTGTAAATAATCGTGAACCCCAGGGCGACCAGGGCATAGACACAGCCCTCGGTCAACCCCGTCACGCCAAATTGCAGAAGTTGTTCCCAGAGAGTCATAGTTATATTTCAGAAGTAGTAGTGGCTCATAAAACTCGCCGACCCTCTCAAAGGGCATTGACTCGGGCGTAGCTGATTGCAGGTGCAATCAGCATTTGG
>JBKHJK010000293.1:0-4364 GCA_046538215.1 Armatimonadota bacterium | reverse complement strand
GTGTGGAGATCCAGCGGCACCACTTCGCCCATAACGCCTATCCCGTCATCGTCTCCCGCATCCACAGCACCGAAGCCATCTCGGCCGACATCTCGCTGTCTCGCGTCGAAGACCCTGACTGCACGCTCCAGCCCTGGGCGGGGGATGGCAGGCTGGGATTTGCCGGCAGCTTCGTGGAGGGCGTGCGCTTTGCGGTCGAGGCACATATTACCACCGACGGCACGGTCGCAACCCCCGACGCGGATGAAGCCGCCGTCTGTGTGGAAGAAGCCACGGAAATACTCGTCGTGCTCTCGATTGCAGTGGCGCATGATAGCGGGGACGCAAAGCTGGAATGCCGATCGAACCTGTCGGGCATTCCCGAAGAATTCGCGGATCTCCTGGGCACACACATTCAATCATATCGCCCCCTGTATGAGCGCGTGAGCCTGCAAATCGGCGAGGAAAAGCAGGACATCTCCACCGGTCAGCGCCTGGAGGCTTTCTGCGACGGTGCTGAGGACGACGGGCTGATGGCGCTGTACTTCAATTTCGGGCGTTATCTGCTCATATCCAGCTCGCTGGACTGCGAAGTTCCGCCGAACCTGCAGGGGATATGGAATGAAGAGCTCGAACCCCCGTGGAATAGCGATATTCACTGTGATGTCAACATACAGATGAACTACTGGCCGGCGGAGGTGTGCAACCTTGCCGAATGCACTGAACCGCTCTTTGCCTGCATCGCACGGTTCGAACCACACGCTCGCAGGGCCGCCCGGAATCTGTACGACTGTGATGGAGTGTGGTATCCGCTGCAGACGGATCCGTGGGGGCGCTCGACCCCGGAGGCCCGGGGCTATGATGTGTGGACGGGGGCTGCGGCGTGGCTTGCACAGCACCTGTGGTGGCGCTGGGAATACAGCGGAGATGAGGACTTCCTCCGGGAGCGCGTTTATCCGTTCCACAGGCAGGTTGCGGCATTTTACGAGGACTATCTTGTGCACGATCCCAAGGGCCGGCTTGTCCCCGTGCCCTCGCAGTCGCCGGAAAACAGCTTCACCGGCGGCACCGAGCCGGTTTCTCTGTGTGTTGCGGCGGCGATGGACCTGGAGCTTATCAACGAATCACTCACCCATGCAATCGAGGCCGCTGAAATCCTGGGCGTCGATTCACAGAAGCGGAAAGACTGGCAGGCGCTATTAGATCAACTCGCGCCCCTGCAAATCGGCCGCCACGGACAGCTCCAGGAATGGGGCGAGGATCACGAGGAGACCGAGCCCGGACACCGCCACATTTCCCATCTCTACGCACTGTTCCCGGGCAGCGACATCACCATCGAACAGACGCCCGAACTCGCGCAGGCGGCACGAAAGTCACTGGAGCGCCGCCTGGCACATGAGGGCGGTCACACCGGCTGGAGCCGCGCCTGGACGGTCTGCTGCTGGGCGCGATTCCGTGAGGGAAATGAGGCCCACAAACACCTCCATCATCTCATCGCTGACTTCGCCACGGTGACGCTTCTGGACCTGCATCCGCCGGGTATCTTCCAGATTGACGGAAACTTCGGCGGGACTGCCGCCATCGCCGAGATGTTGCTACAATCGCATAACGGCATCATCCGGCTGCTACCAGCCCTCCCGGATGCATGGAGCAGCGGGAGCGTCAGTGGTCTGTGCGCACGCGGCGGTTTTGAGGTTGATATTCAGTGGCAACATGGCGCACTGTCTCAGGCAACCCTCACCTCCCGGCTGGGCCGCAAATGCCGCCTGCACTTCCCAGATGCCGCGCAGGCGACGGTCCAGTGCGGTGGCGAGGCAGTGGAGACTTTCGGCGATAGCGACTTCCTCGAATTTCATACCGACCGGGGCCAAAAGTACACCATTACACGTGCTTAAGGCGTGAAGCAAACATGAAACGCACGGAGTTTCGCGAGCAGATCACTGCACTGGACGTCTGGGACACGCACACCCATCTCATCGCCGGAGAGTTGGCGGCGGCGGATTTCTGGGACATCGGGCATTACTTCTGGTATCTTCGCGAGCTGAAGGCTGCCGGGTATCCGTCCAACGCGGGGGACCTGCCTGAAAAGCAGCGCGCGGAGGCCTACGCTGATGCATTCGCCGCCACCCGCAACACTTCCATGCATTGGGTGGTGTGCGAGATATTCCGCAACCTGTACGACCTGGAGATTACCGATGCAGACAGCATCCTGCTGGCCAATGAGGCAGTGAAGGCGAGCGCTTCAGACTCGGACTGGCCGGTGCAGGTGCTTGACCGGCTGGGGATCCGGCGCATTGTTGTGAACATCCCCGAACATGCGCCGTTTGAAGCGGCTCCCGGTGTGTCGTGCGTGCTGCCGAGAATTGACGGTGACGTGAAGAGCTGGATACAGGCACTCATGGAGGCGGATGATCCGGCCGCGGCTGGTGAGGACATCCGTCATCAGGCGTTGCACCACGCTTCAAACATCGCCGCCTCGAGATTCACCGGTCTTATGACCTCATTCGGTGGGCCGTGTGCGCCGACTGCCGAGATACCCGACCTCACCAAACCCGTATCACACGGACAGGCCTGCGCATTTGTCCTGGATGCGGTGTGCCGGGCGGCCGAGAGCAATGGCCTGTTCGTCCAGTTCTTCATCGGCATGGAGCAGGGCTTCAGCAGCCAGATTACGGCCCACAGCCGGGTGGATCGCATCCAGTGCCTCCACGGGCTTTTCGAGCGCTTTGACTGCGAGTTCGACCTGGTGCTGGCGAGCAACCTCAACAACATGGATGCCGTGCAGGCGGCCCGGATGTTCACCAATGTCCACGTCGGCGGCCTGTGGTGGTTCAACTTCCGCGAAAGCAGTTACGCGGATATCATGCAGTACCGTATCGAGGCCCTGCCGGCGTGCAAAAGCAGCCTGATCGCCTCCGACGCCCGCTGTGTGGAGTGGTGTTATGGCAAGATCTGGCTGGTGAAGCGACTGCTGGCTGACTTTCTGTATGACCGCATCGAACGAGGGCTGCTGGACGAAGATGATGCCCTCTGGGTCGCACGGCAGTGGCTGTATGATGCGCCAAAACAGCTCTTTGAACCCCAAACAGGGGACTGATGCCCATGCGCTTTGGCCTGTCTGCTGTCGCCCTGGTCGTGCTGCTGCCGTTTGCAGCCCCGACACAATCCAGCACCCTCGCTCACTCGGACTACCTGTATCCCGGTGAGGACGGAAAGCTCGTGTATGCCGAAAATGATCGCGGTGACCATATCCCGGATTTCTCCAACTGCGGCTACATGGGCGGCGGTGTGGCGCTTCCGGAGGTGCCTGCCCGGATCGTCGTCGAGCCCGGCTCTGTAGATCGCGAGCGCATCCAGTCAGCCATTGATATGGTGGCGGGCCTTCCGCCAGATGAAAGTGGCTTCCGGGGCGCGGTGGTGCTGGAACCCGGCCGCTACATGATTGACGATACCATCAATATCACTGCAGGCGGCATCGTCCTGCGCGGCTCGGGCAATGGCGAGGACGGCACCGTGCTGGTGGCGACGAAACGAAAGCAGCATACGCTTATCTCCATCCGCGGCGAGGGAAGCTGGGACGAAATCGAGGGCACCCGCCACCAGATTACTGATGAGTACGTTCCCGTGGGAGCGCGAAGCTTTCACGTCGATTCCACGGAGGGCCTGCAGGTCGGGGATGCCGTGATCGTCCACCGCCCCTCGACGGCCGAGTGGATCCACGAGCTGGGGATGGACCAGATTCCACCCCGTAAGGATGGCCGGAAAGTCTATCAGTGGAAGCCCGGAAGCCGCGAACTCGACTTTGACCGCGTCATAACCGCCATTGACGACACCAAAATCACCATAGACGCTCCGGTGGTGAACTCTCTCAGCCAGCAGTATGGCGGTGGGAGCATCTACGCCTACGAATGCCCGGGACGGATCGAAAACGTCGGGATCGAAAACCTCCGGTGTGTCTCAGAATTCGACGCATCGAAGACCGCTCAGCGGCGTGGGGAAACGTACTACAGCGACGAGGAGCATGCATGGAACTGCGTGCATATGCAGCGCGTAAAGAATGCCTGGGTGCGGGATGTGATTGCTGTTCATTTCGGCTACAGCGCCGTCTATGTGGCCCGGCGGGCCAAGTGGATCACCGTCCAGGACTGCCAGTACATTGACCCCGTCTCGATCATCACGGGCAGCCGCCGGTATTCGTTTGCGCTGAAGGGGCAACTTACGCTCGTGCAGCGGTGTTACACAGAAAACGGGCGCCACGATTTCGTCATGCACTCGGTGGTCTCCGGCCCCAATGTATTTCT
This sequence comes from Armatimonadota bacterium, assembly GCA_046538215.1. GTDB lineage: Bacteria > Armatimonadota > Zipacnadia > Zipacnadales > UBA11051 > JBKHJK01. The sequence goes on along the minus strand of JBKHJK010000293.1, from coordinate 84 downwards.
CGACTGCACCGCCAGAGACGCTCACAGCGACAGCGGGCCGCACCACCGCTGGGCAACTGGGACGCTCTATGACAACGTGACGGT
>JBKHJK010000292.1:0-4384 GCA_046538215.1 Armatimonadota bacterium | reverse complement strand
GCTTTGAGGTCATCGCCGGATGCAGAAACCGACGGGGAGATTTACGTGCAATTGGGGCAGCTTTATGAAAACCGGGGTGATCAGCACAACGCGATTGCCAATTATACGGCTGCTTTGAATGCTGATGAAGCGAATTATCAGGCGCGGCGAGGTCTGGAACGTCTTGGTGCCGGTGGATAGTGCCCGGGGAGATGAACGACTGATCCAGACTGCAAATTGGTCCCGGGGCGTTGGATGGACGTGTATCGTCGCCAGTTTGATGCTGCTTTTGTGTTTCGGTCTGGTGTGCGTCGCTCAGGACTTTCCACCGACCCAGCGCCTGACACTTGACAACGGTCTGACCCTTCTGCACCGGTACAATCCGACAGGACAAACGGTTGGGATCGCTGCATTTGTGGAAGTGCCGGCAGACGTCGAAACGCCACAAAGCGCCGGCCTCCGAAGTATCACCCAGCAAATGCTTTTGCACCGGCCGGCGGATGAGACCGGGCGGACGCCGTCTCAAAAACTTGCGAATCTTGGTGCCACCGTTGACACACGAGTCCATGCCGACTGCACTCAGCTAACTGTGGCCTCTCTGGCTGAACATTACGACGAATGTCTCCCGATCTTGCGAGAAGTGTTGTTTTCGAATCAGTTTGAGTGGACGGCGCTGAGGGATATTCAGTCACGAAATCGCCAGCAGCTCATTGACAGCTCCGAAAACCCGGCCGGAGTGGCGGAAATTGTCGGGTATTCGAAGCTCTTTGAAAACAGCGCGTGCCGGTGGCCCGAGGCGGGTACGACCGCGGGGATTGCGGCTGCAGATTCACGGAGTGTCCTGCGCCTGCACAATTACTTTTGGCGGCCAAACCGTGTTGTGTTGAGCATTTCGGGTCCCTTGCGCTTTGATGAGTGCAAGAGGTCAGTTTTGTCCACTTTTTCTGCATTGATGCCGGGCCCCGGGGAAGCGATAGAGGCACAGACCAGCACCTCCCGAGATGGTCCGACATATATGTATCAACGCTGGCCGACTGACAATGCGACCATAGGGCTATATACGGATGCTCCGGGGCCCGTCACCCAGCAGCACGCAGCGATGAGCACCCTGGCAGCCATTTTGGGCGGTGGCGAAAGCTCGCGGTTGTGGCAAACGCTCCGAGACGAACGAGGGCTTGTGTACGGCGTCAGAGCGCAGGTCTCACTGGCAAAACGGTGTCCGACCTTTCAAATCGTCGCCAACTGCAGCGCAGGCGATGTGGCCGAGGTCGCTGAAATCATCACGCGATCTGTCCGCGAGGCCATCGCTGAGCCGCCGGAGGACAGAGAGTTGCAGCGGGCGAAGGACTATTTGTTGGGGAATCACGTGATCAGCCTGCAGCACAATTTGCACGCGGCGATTCTGATGGGGCTCTTTGAGGTGGTCAGTGAGGGCAGTGGACCACAGGCACAGGCGTTTTTGGAGCGGGCGCTTGAAGAAGTGACGCCCAGAGATGTGCACAACGTGGCCTGCCAATACCTCCCACACGCGGTGTGGATTCAGGTGGGCGGGAGGTCTTGCTGGACGCGGTAGCAGGTTTTGATCTGTCTATTATAGGCTATAGTAGTTATAGGTCACCGCATACAAACTCTGGTTGACGTAGGACGGTCACAGGCAGGAGGAGCCTATGAGTAGCAGGCGAGTTTGGATAGTCATAGCTGCACTCGGAGTGGCCGCAATCGTTGCAGTTCCAGTGGTTGCTCAGGATGCAACGCTGTGCACGTACATGGCGGGTTACACTCCGGAACATTCAGGCGTCAGCCCTGACGAGGTACAACTACCACTGTCACTCAACTGGCGCTTTTCGGTTGAGCTTGATGAGGCATTTAACGCAGTCGGTTCGGCAGCGGTTGGACCGGACCGGGTGTACTTCCCCAGCGAAGAAGCCCTGTATGCAGTGGATCGTGCAACGGGGGCGCAGGTGTGGAAGCTCAATATTGGCGCCAAGATCTATTCAGCCCCCCTGCTGCGCAACGGCGTTTTGTACTTCGGGGCGGAAAACAAGCAGTTTTATGCTGTTGATGCTGACAGCGGCAACCGTCTTGCGGCCCTGAAGACAGGAGGAGCCATCAAGTGCACCCCAATGTACGTCGCCGGTATCCTGTATTTTGCCAGCGATGATGGCCGGGTCTATGCCGTGGATCCCGATCCCAACAATATGCGGCTGTACTGGCAGTACCAGACCGGTGACGATGTGCGGGCGACGCCCTCATACTACCGGGGGACCGTCTATGTAGCCTCCACCGACGAATATCTTTATGCAATTCGTGACGGCGCGCAGTCATGGCGGGTGCGATTGCCCTCGAAATACAATTTCGCCGCCCCGGTGATTGAGCGCGGCAAGGTCATTGTGGCATCGGGAAACAAACTGAGTGCCTATGACGCACGCAGTGGCGGCAGACGTTGGACGTTCACCTCCGGCGGACTTATAGCGGGCACACCTGCTGCCGACAGGCGCCGCGTTTTTGCGGCATCCCACGACGGGGTTTTGTACTGCATCGATTCCAACAATGGCCGGATCAGATGGCGGTTCCCCAAGAAGGAGACCCGTCAGCCGATGTCCTCACAGGTCAGCGTTGCGGGCGACTACATTGTAGGTCGCTCGGGGGATACGAATATCTTTGCTCTAAGAGCCGATGACGGGTCGCTTGTGTGGGAATACAAGTTACCGGAGCCCAGCGAGAAGGCGAAAGAAGAAGACCGGGGACGACGCGGACGCCCGGGACGCGGTGAAGATGATTTGTTGTTGGGCGGCGGGACCGCCGCAGAGATGGACATGCCGGAAGACGAGGGACGTGGCCCTCGTGGTGGCCGCGGCGAACAGCGCACGGAAATCACATTCGAACAGGTCGTGACACCCGGTGTCAGCCTCACTGAGAATGGTGGATACGTCGTCAGCGTGGACGGGGCCCTGTTCGGTTTCGATTCATTTGCGGCTGACAACGTGAAACCCGAAATCTCTGCTGCACTGCTTGATATCCCGGGCAGAGGAGACGTTCGCGCGCGCTTCCCACTGGTCGTGGATCGCGGAGATACCTTCTCGGGACGGTATGCCGACCTGGTGGAACAGCCGGGCTCGCCGCCGCTGACGATCTCTGTGAAAGTTGTGGATACCGGCACAGGCATCAATCCCGACGCCTTCGATGTGACACTTGACGGCGAAACGGTGAGTGCGACGTACGATTCGTCCAATGGCCTCCTGTGGTACGAATACAATCCCCGTGGCGCGGCATCCCCGCTTCCGAACGGTGTCCGAAACCTGAAAGTCGCCGCGAGGGATTGGGCGGGCAACACCAGGATCGCGCAGATGTCGTTTACTGTGGATAACTCGCTGGATCCACCTGGACCGAAGCAACCGGAACGGCGCGGGCCCGAGGAGGGTCCGATGGGACCCGAAGAGGAAATGATGCCGCCCGAAGACATGTTCGTGCCCTAACCCACCAGCGCGACTGTGAGGGAGGATACTATGACGAAAATCGTGTTTAAGGTTCTTTTTTGGCTGGCTGTTGCCGCCTACGCCGCTGCTTTTGCGCAATGGAACATGGAGGAAGTGACTGTTCTGGGACTGCGGCATCAGGATGTTGCTTTTGCGGCCAAAGCCCCTGTTGCGTATATCGCGTTTGGCGGCGTGGTTGTTGGTGTCATCATCATGGGCATAGCTGCAGCATCTGCGTGGGCTTCCCAGCGGGCTGCCGCCAGCAAGGACCGCGCCAGAGTGAATGCGGCCAAGAAGAAAATCGCGGAGCGGAACAAGAAAATCAAGCAGCTGCAATCCAAAGTCTCCGACCTTCAGGAACAACTTGAAACGGCGACCAACGAACTGCAACGCGCCAGCCTCGAAGCAAAAGAGCACGCACCGGAGGTCGAGTCCGGTGCGACTGACCTGCCCGATCCATTTGGAGAAGTGGAGGACAGCCAATAGATAGAAGGTATTTGACACGGTAAAGGCTTTCGAAATACCATAGTTGCCGGATTGTGCAAGAGGCCTGCAGGGGCCTCTTGCAAGCGTCATAAACGCTACTTTTTCCTGCTTTGGGGTGTATTGTTCGTGGAAGAGACGGACGCGTGGATTGTGTTGAATGCCAGCGAGCTCACGCCATCGCGGCAGAATGCGCTGCTGGAACATTTTGGCTCTGCCGGTGAAATCCTGGGTGCAACCGATGAACAGCTTTCTGCGGTTGATGGCATCACCAGCCGCGAGATCAAGAAGATTCGTGCGGCCGAACGAGACCTCGACCTGGGTGAAATAAAGGAGGCAATGCTCCAGTGGGGGCTTCACCTTCTCCCGCGGACGTCGGACGAATATCCGGAGCTCCTGGCGGAGATAGACGGTCCCCCGGCGATGCTGTTCGTACAGGGAGACAT
>JBKHJK010000291.1:0-4396 GCA_046538215.1 Armatimonadota bacterium | reverse complement strand
CATCTGGTTTTTGTTGTTGCTGTACGTCTGCAGGAACCTGCGCGGCGTCCTCGGTGACCTGCGCCATCTGAGTCTCCTGCTTTTCGCTGGTGGCCGACGGAGCATCCCTAAATACCAGCACAGCGAGGGCCGCCAATATGACCGCCAGCACAATAAAGGCCTTTTTCTTGTCTCGCATCTGCTCGTCCTCCACTACAATGTTATGTTAAGGGTCGTCGTCAACCTAAAAAGTAGCGCGGTTGCCCGCACCCGTTGAGAGTGCGATCACGGCGCATCCGTGTCTGGCCTGCTGTGCCCTACGTCCAGGATCTTCGACGTTTCAGTCGTGCGCCTGGTCTCAGTCGGGGATGGCACCCTCTTCGCGCAGTTTCTCCTTCACTGCCGTCCATACTCCGTGCTCTTGATAGACCTCATAGAGCTCATCCGGATCAGGAAACGTGATACAGCGGCCGCGGCAGAGATTCGCGCATGTCGAGCATCCAACAACACAATCGTCGGGACGAGCCACCACAGGTCCATCGTCGGTCCACTCATACACATTTTTCCCGCAGTTCATGCACATCCCGCAGCGGACGCATTCGTCCTGATTGATCGTGGGGTGCCACTCGATCTCTTCGCGCGGTACTCCTGCAAGCCAGGGCATCGTCAGCCATCTCCTCTCACGTTGCTGGCTGTGAAAGCTTCTCCTCCACGGCGTTCATCACGCATTCGACCTGGTCTGCGTCGAGTTCCTGGTCCGGGCATTTCTCAATCCCCAGGCTGGTGATCTCCACCCATTCATGGTCAATCCCGTGCCGTTCGATGGTTTTCTTTGCACACGCGACCGGGCACCCGTCAATGACCAGGACACGCTGGGCACCTTCGGTGCGCTCGATGAGCGGCTCGACATCCCCGCCCAGGCCCGCCAGGCAGAACATCACGCCCTTGTTGTCGATTGTCAGCTTACGTGCGACCTCGTTGGATATCTGCCCGACGTTCGATCCGCCTGAACAGGCGAACAGCAGTGTGATCGCGCCATCGCAACTGCATTTGGTTTCCATTGTCTTAGTCCTCCTCCAAAAGATCCTGTATTTGCTCGGCCGAGAGCACTTTGCCCTTCGCTTTTACTTCGCCATCAATCGCGAGTGCCGGCGTCGTCATGACCCCGAACTCCATAATCTCGGGGAGCTTTTCGATCTTCTCGATTTCCGCGTCCAGGCCGGTGTTTGCAATCGCCTCCTCGGCGTTGGCCGCGAGTTTCTTGCATTTGGGGCATCCAGTACCCAGTATCTGAATCTTCATGTCTCCATCTCCCTTTTGTGCGTTTTTGTTGTTAGATCGCGCCATAGATAACGCCGGCGATTGTAGAAAACACCACGACAATCGCGATGAAAATAAGTGTCTTTTTGGTACCCAACACACTACGAATCACGAGCATATTCGGCAGGGACAGCGCCGGTCCGGCCAGAAGCAGGGCAAGCGCCGGTCCCTTGCCCATGCCGCTCCCGAGCAGGCCTTCGAGGATCGGAATTTCGGTGAGTGTGGCAAAATACATCAGTGCACCGACCAGCGAGGCCGCGAAGTTTGCCAGAAGTGAATTTCCACCAACGGCCTGGGCAATCCATGTGTTGGGAATGATCCCATGATCGGTGCCCGGCATTCCCAGGAGAAAACCGGCCGCGAGCACGCCAGCGAACAGCAGGGGCATAATCAGTTCGGTGAAGTGCCAGGTTTCATCAAGCCATTCCTGGATCTGATCGCGTGTGTACCAGCGCCATAACATCAGCCCAAGGATCCCCAGCAGCGGGATTACTATGTACCATTTAATCTGGAATATCTCCCACCACAGCCCCGCCTGTTCTGTGGGTTTCGCCCAGGCCGCAAAGATGAGGATAAGCACCATCACACCGATGAATGACGCGACCTGCCACAGGGGCTGGTCATCCTCCTGGTCTTCCTCGCCGTCTTCGGCCTCCACCGCTTCGGTATCGGCCATCCGTTCGTCCTCTTCCTGGCGGCAGAATCGTTCCATCAACAATCCGATAAGGACCCCGAAAATGACCGCACCGACCGCGCGCGCCAGGCCCAGTTCAAGTCCCAGCACCCGCGCCGTCAGAATTATTGCGAGCACGTTTATGGCCGGGCCGGCGTACAAAAAGGCCGTGGCAGGCCCGATGCCCGCGCCCATGCTGTATATGCCAGCAAACAGGGGGAGAACGGTGCATGAGCAAACCGCAAGGATTGTACCCGACGTTGAGGCCACGGCATACGAGACGCACTTGTTCGCCGTCGGCCCCAGATACTTCATCACCGCATCTTTGCCCAAAAAAACCCCAATACCCCCGGCGATGAAGAATGCGGGTACCAGGCAAAACAGCACATGCTCCCGGGCATAATCCTGCAGCATCACCCACATGTCCCACAAAGCGGTCTGGACGCGTGGATGCTGGAGGGGAACCAGATACGCGGCGAGGAACACGGCTACATACAGACCAAGTTTCTGACGGTTTGACATGAGTATTGCGCTGTCCCTTCATTGAATTGAGTGGTGTCGTCCCGGAAGCGTTTCGTTCCAGTGAGCTACAGGGAGAGAACTTCCAGCAGGGGGCCGTTTAGGTGTCCAGCGCCTCTGCGATACGCTCGGCCTCGTTATGCAGCACCCTGTCTATACACGGGAAGACTTGCAGCACGCACGGCACGAGAAGCCTGTAATAGATATTGTTCCCGTCGCGCCGGGTCTCCACGATACCGGCATTCTTCATTTGCGCAAGATGCCTTGAAACGGTGGGCATTGTTGACGCGACGAGTTCCTGTAATTCGCAAACGCACTTCTCGCCCTCCACCAGAGCATCCAGCATGACCAGGCGGGACGGATGTGCGAGGGCTTTCATGACCTCGGCCCTGGCCTCGTAGATACGTTGTCTTTCCATCGCAGTCACCTCTCTGTCGTTTATTAGCTGCTTAGCATAATAGCTAAACCGCTAATATCTGTCAAGCCATGAACGCAATTAAGTGTGTCAGGGCTGTTGCTAAAGAGGTGTAGTAAGCAGTTTTGTAGTTTCTGGTAGTTTTTCGAAAACTACAGACACCATTAGATTACCCGGGATACCGGAGCTAACCGGCTGAGCCTGCAGGTGTGGAAGTCGCTGGGCTTTGCCGATCTCCCTGTCAAAAATCCCCACTGGGAGGTCTATGACCTGCCTCGCATCGGGACAATGGCTGAGGTTCGCACCGGGCCTCCGGACGAGCAGGTTGTGCGTAATGGATTGACCTATGGCTGGCGGGATCATGCCAACGCCGCTGATCACGTCTTCGAAACCGCCTGCGTCAGGCGGGAACCCTGCGGACGGTATGACCTGTTCATCTCTGCCGATGCCTCAAACTGGCTGTTCTTCGACGGGCTGGGAATTGGCGTTGTCAGCTTCCCAACCTGATGGATGGCAGGTACAGTTCACAAACCGATACTCATAAGATGGCTGCCGCTGCCAAAATAGATTCGGCCATCAATGATCGCCATCCCTGAATAGATACCGTTCGGAGGGCTGGCCAGCGCTTCCACCTCGTAACTTCCCGGCGTAATACGCAACAGTGCCCTCCTGCATACCAGGTAGATATTAACATAATGATGGTCGCCCATAATGGCAACTGAGCTGGACGTGCAATGGATTGTTCTGAGGGCCACCGCATGGTATCTGTGTGTCACAGGAATAGTACTTCTATGTCTTGATGGCTCCCATGCGTTAGGCGCTGGCAGTTTCGCGGCAGCCTCGGCCCTCTCCCCGAGTACACCGCCGTATCTGGCCCCGATTGAGATCTTTGCCGCCATATACACGCCTGTGATCGTAAACACATTGCGGGAGCGCGGCATGGCACCGGTGATACTCCTGGCATTCGCGCTGGTGTTCATTTTGTCCTTCGTGCTGGATAGGTGGGCTCAAGCTGTTTCCCAGTTTCGCACAACGCCCCTCCTGCAAAGGTGACACAGGCATGAAAGTCGAATTGGACATTGCTGCCAATCGAGAATGTGCGACCGGGCACGGAGGCCACTGATGGAAACTGTTATCATTGACGCAATCCGCACTCCCATCGGACGCCTTGGGGGAGGCCTGCTGCAACACACCGCCGGAGATCTTGCCACACACGTCACCCGAGAGCTGCTGAAGAGAAATAGCGTTCCTGACGACGGCGTGGATGAAGTCATTTTCGGTCACGTCATCCAGGGCGGTGCGGGGGGCAATGTCGGCCGCATGGCCGCTGTCAGGGCGGGTCTGTCCGTCGAGACGTGCGGCTCAGCAATTAATATGGCGTGTGCATCCGGTATGCGCGCCGTTGATATGGCCCGACAGGCCATCGTGGCAGGTGGGGCCGGCGTCTTCATAGCCGGTGGCGTCGAGAGTATGAGCAACGCCCCTTTCTA
>JBKHJK010000290.1:0-4407 GCA_046538215.1 Armatimonadota bacterium | reverse complement strand
CTGGGATGGTCTCTGTGGTGGTGAGGGCGGTGTGGATGACAATGCCGGCTACAGCCAGCAGACCGAAGAAGCGATCATCAGCAGCGCAGATGTCGTGACCGCTTCGGCCCGGACGCTGGCGGAACATCTCAAAGGCAGGTTTGGTCTGCAGGATCGGCCCGTCGTTGTCCCCAACAGCCTGGACCCCAGTTTTTTGATGCGGCCTGTCAGAGGCCGCCCTCCAGAGCTTCCGGATCGGGGGCCGATTGTGGGATATGTAGGCAGCATCTGGGGCAATTGGCAGGACTGGGAGACGCTGCTGGCGGTGGCCAGGTCGCGTCCGAGCTGGCAGATCGTTCTGGTCGGCGGGGAGCCCGAGGAGTGTGCCTACCGGGGTCGGGCGGCGGCCGCGTTCACCCGCCAGCCCAATGTGCAGTTCATCCCGGAGGTGCCTCAAACCCGGATTCATCGCTATATCGATGCCTTTGACGTAAGTATTATCCCCTTCAAGCCCGGTGGGATCAGCCGCTTTGTGCATCCTTTGAAGATCTATGACTATCTGGCCCGGGCCTGTCCGGTGGTCAGCTGTCCGCTTCCGGAAATCGAGGGGTACCCGTATGTGCGTTTCGCCGAAGAGCCCTCGGAATGGCTGGGGGCTTTGGCGGAGGCGATGTCCGAGCCCATAGACCCCGACGTGGTATTCGATTTCCTCAGGCACCGGACCTGGTCGAGGGCAGTGGACAGATTGCTTTCGGCGGCCGGGTTGGAGCAGTTGGTGGGCCCGGAGGGGAGACACCTGTGATGCAGCTTTTGGTTATCGGCGTGGATGCGATGTGCCCGCAGAGAGTGTGGAAGGAGGGCCGCGGTGTTGGTCATCTGCACCGGCTGTGGTCCCATGGCAGCTTCTTTGACATCGAAATGGCGGCTGATCCGTGTACACCGGAAGTGTGGACGAGCTTCGCCACAGGGCTGTCCAGATCGGATCACTGTGTCAGAGGGCTGACGGTTGATGACAGTGGGCAGCTGTGGGAGGCCGATGATCTGCTCGCGGCGCATTTGCCCGACAGGATACTCAACAGGCAGGGCATCACGACCGGGCTTTTCAACATCCCGGTGGTCACCTATCCTCCCAGACCCACGGCGGGATGGATGACCTCCGGTGACATGCTTTATCCGCAGAGGGTTTACCCGAAGAAGCTGGCCCAGCGCCTTGCGCCGTATCCGCCTTCATCCTGCGATTACCATTATCCGGAGGGGGTGAGCATCTCCGAGCGGATGGTGCGCCGAAAACATGAGTGCATCTTCGAGGAGTTTACCCGGCGGGGCCGGATCAGTTTCAACAATCTGGTTGCCCTGCTTGAATGGATGGAGCCGGAGGTGGTGGTGGCCTACTGGCACTTTCTGGATTCAATCCAGCACCATCTGCTGTGTCAGGAGGAGAAGGTATCCGCCGCATACCGGCTGGTGGACAGTTTCGTTGGAGAGTTGACCGAGGGGTTCTCGCCCGACAATGTGGTTGTGGTGTCCGATCACGGAATGCGGGCGGTCAGCGAAGACGATGAGGGGGAGGGGCTGATGCGGGTGGGCGAATGGGAGCTTTTGCAGATGCACTGGCACGGACACCGGTGGCTTTCCTCCGGAGTTCATTCGAACCGGGCCCTGTGTATTGCCTCATGGCCATCGCGTGATCAGGGACGGCCAGAAACGATAGAGCAGGTCCTGCCCCAGACAGCACCTCAATCACAAATGCAAACGCTCCCACTGCTATGCCCCCAGCGATGAACTGGATAAGCGAAATCTCGCCGCAGTTGCTCCCTGGCGCCGTATATCCACGTAACAGGTAGATTAAAAGGAGGATCACTGGTCCCCATGGGAACTAAGTTGTTCGCACATTTGGAAAATGCTTCGAAAGCTTGCTTTGAGTCTTCTTCCGGCAACTCAATTGTCGCCACACCGTTCCTCACCATAGGTGGGGTGGATGCATTTGTTGATCTGGTCGGTGAGGAGACAATAGATAACAGCCGCTGGTTGGTCCGCCTAAATCTGCAAACTGCCGCCCAGGAGACCACCGAGCCTCAAGCTGTCCTGATGCTGATTAGCATGGGAGCAGATGTCCGCACCCTCAATACACTACACGCAAAGCTATATCTTCTGCCTATAGATAATTATTTCATGATCGGCTCCGCTAATCTCACGTGGGGCGGCTGGAAGGGAAACGAGGAGATCGTTTTTTGTAGCAATGACGAGGATCTCGCGTGTGGAATGAAACAGCTCTTCGATTCATGGTGGACGCGGAGCCAGGTTGTCACCGGTAAGGACTGTCACGAACTCCAGCAACAGGCCGAAGAGCGCCGGGCAACCGAGGTAGCGCTGACGGGGCTGATCGAACTGGGGGCATTCGTGACCATCGAGGGTTCCACACCGGATGTGCAACAGACCCGAACAATCAAATGGGAGGAGGTGGGTGTTCCGAAACCGGATACTGACTACATCCAATCGGCGCCGCCAACGTTGCGTCTTTGGCCTGGCGAGGTACGTCGGGCTTTTGAGCGGGGCAAGGCCAGGTGTCGAGAATGGGTGAAAGCCCATGCCATCAAATGCAGCGAGAACTTTCTCCCACGGCCCAAGTTCCCTAATCTCGACGAGAAGATTGCGGCAGAGAATCAAAACCTCGAAAACGTAGTTAACGGGATTGGCGAGGATGACTGGGCTGACCACCGCCGATCATTGGAAAAGCAGGTGCGAACGTGGCTTAACGACATTGGAAAAGAGCAAAGACGCCATGACAAGTGGGTCGAGCAGAAGGTAAAGTCGATCATGTCAGGCCTTCCTCCAGAGATGGATATTAAAGAGGGGCTCTCAATCCGGGCTGACATGAGCATCCCACACCCAGACGGCATTGATTTGCCGAAGCTTTTTGACGCGATCCAGGGGGAAATGGATGGGCAACGAATCCACAGACAGCTGCGATTTAGCAACTTCTCATAGGACGCCAAAGATGTGAAGTCGGTGAATGACGATATCCTCGTGAGAAAGATGGTCGAAAAGGCGGAAGCGCTCGATGGTAGGGGTGTCGACGTCTGCTTTGCACTTCTGGGTCGCGGTGTCGGAGGTATCCCGCATGGATGGGGTTGCGCAGCAGATCGGCCACCGTCTGTGGATACCATTTGTGCCCCCGTCCGGGGGTGTCGATGCCCTGCTGGTCGAGCCACCGGGCGATCCGCCAGGTTCCCCATCCGGCCAGGGCTTTGTCCTTCATCCTGATGAGGACATCGCGTTGTTGAGACACCGGGCCGATGTCGTGCCACCGCTGGTCATCCTCTTTGGGCAGACGCTGCCAGCCGTATGGGGGAACACAGTGGATATACCCCTTCTGTGCGCGGTAGTCATGCGCCTGGCTGACCCGCCTGGCGGCGTAGGCGGGGACAGTGGCACTGGCTGCCGAGGAAACCCGGCGGGTCAGATCAGAGCCGGGTGATTGGTCAATCTGTCCACCCTCGTCGACTGAGTGGACGGTGATGTCGTTGGGGATGAAGATCCTGTCCCACAGCAGTTCGCCCAGCAACGGCTTTCGCTCCAGTCTGTTGCGATGCAGACAGACAAAATGAACGGGCCGCGCCTCGGCCTCGGCTCTGAGGCGTTCAACGGCATCCGAAAGCCCGGGACGCGTCTTGTTGAATAGCCCGGGGTATTGGCGAATACCGTATTTGCCCGTGGCGCCCAGATCCTGATAGAAGACCAGTTGGTAGTTGTCCTCCCGGGCGTGGTCTTCAACATAGTCTTCGATCCGCGCCCGCTGGACCTGGGGGGAGAACCCTTTGTTTTTTTGTTCGTCGGTGCTGACACGAATATAGCCGATATACAGCGGCGGTTTTGTTGACACTGTAACGCCTCCTCAGCGCTGGTATCTGTGTAAAGATCATAGCATACAGAAATGTTGGTTGTCCGAAGGGCTTCAGAATGTATAACAAACATAGATGGTCTCGCAAACAAAGCTACGAGACCCGCAGGGACCGGCCTTCGTGGCGTTTGAGACCAACCGGACGCTTTGGTCCCAACCGTAAGCTATCCGCAAATGATGGCCGGCCCCCGCGCCGATCATCCCACACCCCCTTCGGCGAGCGGTCCGCTGTCGGCGGCCCTCAGCGCCGCGGAAGCCAGCGCTTCTATCAGCGTTTCCAGGCGGATTTGAGTCATCCGATCCTCGGTGTGGATGGCCCTGTGCCAGTGCTTCCGGAGGCCGACGGTGGCCCCCGATCCATCAGGATTCTGTTTGCTTTCATCTGTCTTACTCATTGGTGTATTCCTCCTCTGTTTTCGGAAGTGTCCCTATATCCACCAGGTAGTTGCAGAAACTGCTGAGACCATGAATACGCCGGCGGATGGTATTGGGACTGAGGTGCCCCAGGCTCCCCACATACCGGAACA
>JBKHJK010000289.1:0-4415 GCA_046538215.1 Armatimonadota bacterium | reverse complement strand
GCTTCAGCCTTTTCGGCAGCCGGCTCTTCAGCCTTCTCCCCCCATTCGCTCTGGCTGCGAATGTCCACGCGCCAGCCGGTGAGCTGTGCCGCAAGCCGCACGTTTTGCCCACGGCGGCCTATGGCCAGTGAAAGCTGGTCATCGGGGGCGATGACGACGGCCGATTTGCTCTCCTCGTCAATATTCACCTTGCTGACCTTCGCGGGTGACAGAGCACTCTTGAGATATTCGGACATCTCGTCACTGTGGCGGACGATATCTATTTTTTCGCCCCTGAGTTCGTCCACAATCGCCTGGACTCTGGTGCCGCGGTGGCCCACACAGGCACCGACCGGATCAACCTGCGGATCATTGGAGGAGACGGCAACCTTGGACCTCGCACCCGGCTCACGCGCGACGGCCTTGATCTCCACGATGCCGTCATAAACCTCCGGCACCTCCAGCTCAAACAGCCGCGTGACCAGGGCGGGATGCGTTCGCGACACAATGATCTTGGGATTCTTCGTCGTCTTCTGGACATCCTGTATGTACAGCTTGAGCCGGTCACCAAAGCGGTAGGGTTCACCGGGGATCTGTTCGTGCGCCGGGAGAAGACACTCGATATTGCCCACGGTGATGAAAACACTCCGTGCGTCCCGTCGCTGCACCTCACCTGTGACAACCTCACCGACCCGGTGGCTGAACTCGTGGTACACAATCTCGCGTTCGGCCTCACGGATCTTCTGCATTACAACCTGTTTGGCCGTCTGTGCGGCGATTCGGCCAAATTCCTCGGTGTCCAGCTCGTGCTCTTCATACTCAACTGTGCCGCTGGCTTTCGCCTCTTCGAGTGTTTCGGCGTCAGGAGGCCCCTCGACACCCTCGATAATGGGCCTGCGCGCGAACATCCGTACCGTGCGTTCGTCCGCGTCAATATCCACACGCACCTCTTCTTCGACACCAAAGTGCTTGCGGTACGCGGAAGCCATGGCGGTTTCCACCGTGGAAATGAGTGCCTCCATGGGGATATCTTTTTCTTTCTGAAGCTGCTCCAGAGCTTCGATAAACTCGCCGTTCATCGCTCAGTCAACTCCCGATTCGACATTTCCCTGTTACCCGGCCTTACCATCGCTGTCATCTCGCGCAAGATCCGGATCAAACACAAGATGGGCCTCTTCGACGCTATCCGCCGGTATTCGCCGAATCTCGTCAGAAACTTCCATCAATATGATGGACGGTTCCGTCCCTCGCAACCTTCCCTCCCAGGTCTGCGAGTCACCATCCTGTACAAATGAAATACTGGCTTTGCGCCCGGAAAATCGCTCAAAATGCTCCTTTTTCGTCAGGGCTCGTTCGACCCCCGGCGAGGAGACGATCAGGTTGTAGTTGCCGGGTACGGCGTCGAGCACATCGAGAAGAACCGACAGCTGCTCGGCCATATCACGGCATTCTGCCACACTGACGCCACCCGGTTTGTCCATGTACACATTGAGCGCGCGGCTGTCACCGCGGCCCCCGTAGGTGGCCTCAACCAGCTCATATCCGTGTTTTTCAAGCAGCTCAATCAGTTCGTCTTCGATCCGCCGGATTACCGGATGCTTTGTCGTGGTTCGTTTCATTGCTGCTGCACGGCTTTCTATGAGATCTTTATATGACACATTTGTGTCGCAATTCGCTCCGCGTTCAAAAAATTAGGAGTGGGGCTAAAGTCACCCACTCCCAGCGTTGAACGCGTGAGATGGAACTACACGCATACTATACACTATTCCGGTGTCGTTTGCAAGGAATTCCTGCCTCCTCTGCAGAGAATCTTACACTCTGGCGAATGATTTATCCAATAACGAATTTATGTGCAGGAACGAGCCGGGCGATATCGAATATTACACTATATACATGGAGCCGAATATCCATGCAATAGGTCTTCCATATTCTCAACGCCCACACAGGGGGGACTGAAAATGGCAGACGATACAAACAATGAAGACAGAATGGAGGGACTTGGGCCTGAACGCAAAGCTGCCTTGATGCAGCTGGATGAGGCGAAGAAGAGGGCTCAAAAGGGACCGTTTGAAGAAGCCATCGAACTGGCACACGAAGCGCTGGAAAAGGATCCTTCCTTCACCGAGGCTCGTCACTGGATTGCTGACCAGTTGATTGAGGCAGGTGAAATTGCCAGAGCCTCCAAGGAGCTGCAGGAGATCGTCAGCAAGGCCCCCGACGATACGGCTGCATGGGACAAGCTGCGAGAAATCGCACCACAAACCGCTGAACGCCTGGAGCGGCTCAAGAATATCGCTCCAGATCCCTTTGTGGCCCGAAGAGAGCGGAAAGCAGCCGAAAGCGACCTTTTTGATGACCTCGGGGACATGGACGAGGACGAACAGTTCCAGGAAGTCGAAGAGGAGTATATGCTAGAATACTCCGATGAAGAAGATGGGACCGAGGGAGCTCCGATCGCTGAAGACGAGCTTGAAGGCTTCGACATCAAGGATCGCGAGGAGATTCGCGAGGAGCAGCTTTCCGCCGGGCCCTCTAGCGAGCCCGAGGATGTGCTCAAAGAAGCCGAGGCCCGGTTCGGAGATGCCGAGGACATAGAGCCGGGTGACGCGCCGGAAGGCACAGTGGGGGGTGAGGAGCCCAAGCCCCAGGAGGACATGGAGCCGCCGGACCTGTCCATGGATGAAGACGCCGATCTGTCGCTGGAAGATGAGGGTGAGGAAGAAGAAAAAGAGACGCAGGTCACCCGTGAGCCGCAGGCGGCGGTCCCGTGGGCATTCGAACAGGATTATGAATTCCGACGCCGCCTCGATGCATCACCTGGCGTACCCGCCATTGTGGAGGCCCTGGAAGATATCGCTGAGGATTTTGACGCCTGGGACCAGGTCATGGTCAGCAGCGCGCACATGAATGCAGAAAGACATCCTGAGGTGTACAGTGCTTTCGAGGAAGCGGCAGAGTTTTTCGATGTGGAAATGCCCGAGGTGTTTCTCGCTCCTGAACGTCGTGTGTGTCCGATTGTGGTGAGGGCAAATCCTGGAGCAGTCACCATGACGACGGGTGTGATGAAGGCGATGAACGCCGACGAAATGCGGTTTATTGTAGGTCGGCTGATGTCACATTTCGCCCTCGATGACCACGAGTATCATCACATCGTCACCATCGTGCTGCAGCGGACGCCCATGACCATCACCGACATCGAACAGGCCCGGCTGGACGTGCTGTCAGATCATGCGACCGGCTGGGATATCGGCGTCAGCCGCGAAGAACGGCAAAAGCTGACGAAGCTGGTGCACGCCTGGCAGCAGAGAAATGAACTGTCAGCCGACAGAGGAGGGTTGCTGTTTTGCGGTGATATAAAAACCGCCTGCACCGCCATAGCGAAGTCCACCTGCCGGGACGGCGAGGAGGCTGGCAGGCTGGACTACAACAACTTTGTGAAAGAATACAAAGATCACGACCCGTCCGACCTTGCAGATATTGAACCGAAGGAGGATCCACTTCGCAGCCCGCAGTATGGTGCTTACCGCATCCTTATGCTAAAATGGTGGGCAAGCACTGACCAGTACAGAGCTCTCACACAGGCGTGAACTGAGAGCGCAAATATGAAGTAGTGTGATCCGTACGTGGCTGAATCGCAACGGGAGTACGCCAAGGCACGGCGGCAGGGGACAATGCGAGGTTCTGCCGCCGTCTTTTCTGTTTCTGCGACCTCATACATTGCGATGGTTCTCGGTGCCGTGCGTGGTATTCTGGTGATGCGCATTATTGGGCCCACCGGCCGCGGCATCATGCAGTCGGTCAACCTTTTCATGAATTATCTCAGCCACGCCCATATTGGTATCCTCGACGGTCTTAGCAAGCAGTTGCCCCTGGCTGTCGGCTCAGGTGATTACGACGAAGCCGACGATATTGAGTCCGTCGGGATGGTCTGGGTCATCGGTCTGACGGCAATTGCCGGTGTCGGAATGGTCCTCTGGGGCATGAGCCAGCCCACCGGAGAGCGGCTGACTGGCATAGCCATCGTCATTGGTGGGGGATGGCTGCTGGCTCACCAGACCTTCGTGCTGTACAAATGCATCATCCGCTCCTGGGGCAATTTTCGTCTTCTGGCCTGGGTCACCCTGGCGGATGGCATTTTTGCGTTTGCGCTGACTGTGGTGGGAGCGATGTACTGGGGCGTGCTGGGAGCGATGGGCGGGCTTTTGGTTGCCTGGCTGCTCGATCTGGAGATTATGCATTTTTTCTCAGGAGTGCGCATACGCCCGGTCATTCGACCCAAATACGCGCTGTATCTTTTCAAGATCGGTCTGTGGATTCTCCTCATAAAGTTTTCAGATATTTTTATGCGCTCCATAGAGGGCGCCATCATCATCCGCTACTATGACGCCTACCGCTTTGGTTTATACAGCGTCGGTATGCAGATGGCGCGGTATATG
>JBKHJK010000288.1:0-4417 GCA_046538215.1 Armatimonadota bacterium | reverse complement strand
CAATGCCGATGGAAGTTCGCGTGAAAGACCTCGCAGAGCTCAACACCGGCGGAGCTCATAAGCTCATCGGTTACGGGCTTGTCGTCGGTCTGCAGGGCACCGGCGATGGGAAAGACGCGGCCTTCACGATTCAAGCCCTTGCGAATATGCTCTCAGAGTTTGGCGTGACAGTACAGTCCTCGCAACTCGACGTCGAGAACGTCGCAGCGGTGATTGCCACGGCCGAACTGCCGGGTGATATCCCCGTTGGCGCAACGGTTGATGTGACGGTTTCCTCACTGGGCGACGCAGACAGCCTGGAGGGTGGCACGCTGCTTCTGACACCGCTTACAGCCGCCGACAGGCAGGTGTACGTCGTTGCACAGGGCTCCGTCTCCATTGGAGGATACAGTGCCGGGACGGCGAATGCGCAGGCCCGGAAAAATCACACGGCCGTCGGACTGGTGCCCAATGGAGGGTCGGTGGTCCGCCCCGTCAGCAGCGGCCTGCAGGGGGCGAGATGTCTCATCCTGGGGCTCCATCAGCCCGATTACACCACCGCCCACCGGCTGGCGCAAACCATCAACGCAGATCTCGATAACTGCCGGGCCCATGCAGTCAGTGCCGCAATGGTTGAGGTGGCGATAGATCAGGCGCCGGATGATCTCATGGCCCTGATCACCCGCATCCAGACACTGCCCGTGGAGCCTGATGTGCCGGCCCGCGTTGTCATTAATGAGCGCACGGGCACCGTCGTCATGGGATCTCATGTGCGCATCCTGCCGGTGGCCGTGGCGCACGGCAACCTCACAGTCCGGGTGCGCAGAGAGCACAGAGTGTCTCAACCCCCGCCACTTGTGTCAGAACACGATAATACCGTGATCGTCACCGGTGAAGCCGCCCCGGCAGACAAACAAAAAGAGCCTGCAGACACCGGTGATGGGGCGGAGGAGACATCTTCAGAAACAGAGGCCGCCGAACAAAAACCAGAGCCCAAACATCGCACGGGTGTCACCGGGGGCAAAACAGTTGTCGTACCCGACGACCGGGTGGAGGTGCAGGAAGAGGACCGGCGGCTCAGTCGTGTGGGGGGCGAGACCTCCCTGCAGGATCTCGTCGAAGGTCTGAATGCGCTCGGGGTGACGCCACGTGATCTCATCGCCATTATCGAGGCTCTCAAGGAAGCCGGGGCCCTGCAGGCGGACCTGGTCATCCAGTAGGTGGATTGCCGGGAGGAGAACTGCCTTCATGACGATCGGTACTGTATCAGCAGAAAAAAGTGTTGAAACCCGGGGTGTGAACGCAAACAGCACGCAGATTGAGATTCCGGGCGAAGAAAGGTTCCGGAAGGCCTGCCGGGATTTTGAAGCCATCTTCATCAGGCACCTGCTGAAAACCATGCGCAGCAGTGGCCGGTGGGACGGCTTTTTGAAAGGGAATCGGGGCGAAGAGATATTTCGAGACCGCCTCGATGCTGCACTGGCCGATAGCATGTCGCAGCGAGAAACACTGGGTATCGCCAGGACCCTGTACCAGCAACTGAGCAAAGAGTTCCCGAAAGCAGATAAGCAGCACACACAGGTGATATGTGATGCCTGAGGCCAGAGCCTCACAAAACAAACCCGTGGACGCCATACAGATATTGGGGACCATCCGGGAGCTTCTGCTGCAGCAGCGGCGATTGATCCTGCAGGAAGAGCCTGAAAAGCTTCTTGAGGTCAGTCGCAGGATAAAAGAGCTCATGGATGAGATCCTGCAACGCGGTTGCAATGCAGATGAGGGGCTGCATTTTGATGAAGCCACCGGTGCCCTCATCTCTACGTCAGTCGAAGAACGAGAACTTCTGGTGAGCGTGCGCAACCATGCACGCCTCAACAGCGAGCTTTTGGCCGATGCCGTCACATACACGGACCTCACGCTGGAAATGTTATTCCCGGGCTCCGCGGCGGGGACGTACGATGAAAATGGACAGCGCGGATCCGCTGCAACCCACGAACTGAACAAATCGGCCTGAACAATACAGGCGGCGCACAGGCTGAACACCGAAAATGTGCAGTAACACAAAAGGGTGATTGCCATACCCAACAGCGTGCTGGAACTGGCGAAAAATACGCTGCTGACACAGCAGGCGGCAATCCAGGTTATCGGGCATAACGTCTCAAACGCCCAAACCGAAGGATATGTCCGCCAGGTGCCTGTTTTGCAGCCTATTCCTGGAGCAACGCGTGGCCCGGTCGAAGCGACCATCGGCAACGGTGCGATTATCGGCGGCATCAAGCGGCTGCAGAATTCGTTTTTGGCCGTGCAGAAGGATCAGCACATGGCGCTGCTGGGCCGCGAAAAGGCCCAGTACGACATGCTGCGCCAGGTGGAGACAATTATGACGGAGGTGGGCGAGACCGGACTGGCAGACAGTATCAACCAGCTCTTTGCAAGCTTTGAGCAGGTCGGAGTTGATCCCACAAGCATCGCCGCGCGGCAGGAGGTCATCGCCCGCGCCGGCCTCGTCGCCGATATTCTCTGTGGACGCCAGGAGAATTTGCAGGATTTGCGGCAGCAGATCAATGAGCAGCTTGGTGATGACGTGCGGGAAGCCAACCGTCTGGGCAGAGAAATTGCAGCCCTCAATCGCAAAGTTGCGGAGGCGACGACTGATGCAGTCCGCAATGATTTGAAAGGCCGCCGTGAAGCGGCGATGACGGAGCTGTCCAGGCTCACAGGCGCATACGCCATACAGCAGGAAAACGACCAGATTGACGTGCTTATCGGCGGCCGCCGGTTGGTTCAGCTCAACGAGGTGATAGAACTCGGGCTTGAGACGGATCCAGCAAATCCCGGGATGCAGCGAGTGGTTTTGGGATCGGTGAGCGATCCCGAAGGGCTGGGCGGCAGTATCCAGGGACATATTAGCGCCAGAGATGGTGAAGTCGTCACATATATGGCGCGGCTCGATACACTCGCACAGACACTGGCGGACGAAATCAATGCGCTTCATTCGGCCGGTTTTGATCTCAGGGGCGATGCAGGAGACAATTTCTTCGAATATGATCCAGACGCGCCGGCCTCCTCACTCAACGTGCTCTCGGCCGTCGCCGATGATCCCCACAGCATTGCAGCCTCTGCTGATAGCGCGGCGCCTGGCGATGGTTCAAACGCCTTCGCCATCAGCCAGATTCGGGCACAAGGGCTGTTTGCATCCGGGGAGTTTAATGTCTCAGAATTTTATGCGGGGCTTATTGGACAGATCGGCAGTGATGCGAAAGCGGCGGCTGAAATGGTTCAGGCACGCGAATCGGTGGTCAATAATCTCAGCGCCCATTACGAATCGCTCTCCGGCGTCAACCTTGACGAGGAAGCCGCAAACCTCCTGCGCTATCAGCAAATCTACAACGCCGCCACCCGCCTGGTGAATGTGAGTGTGAAGATGATGGATGCGCTGCTGGCGATACAATAAAGACACGGACTGCCGTTGATAAAAAAACCTCGCCCAACCGTGAGCAGTTTTTGAAGCAGGGTGAATGGAATATGCGGATCGCGAACAAATCATATCTGGATCTGCTGCAGCAGGGAATCCGTAATGCCGAGGGGGATCTCGGTGTGCTCACTGAACAGATATCCAGCGGCCGGCGCATCAACCGTCCCTCGGATGATCCCGTAGCCATGGGCAAGACTGTGCGAGCTCATGCCACACTGGATGCGGTCCTCAGTCGCAACAGGACTCTCAAGTGGGCGAGCGCCATCAACAACGCGACCGATGGCGCCCTTGGAGAGCTCACAAAACCGCTGCAAACAGCGCTTGATGCGGGGATGCGGGCCACGCAGGTGGGGATTGGTGAGGCAGGGCGTCTGGCGTGCGCTGAAGAAATCCGCGCTGCCATGGACCGCGTTGTTACCATCGGCAACAGCGAATTCAGCAGCGTTTATCTGTTTGCGGGCACAAAAAACCGGCAGCCACCCCTGAACACGGCAGGTGCTGGCGCTGATCCAGTTGCGTATAGCGGCAATTCAACACCGATGGAGGTGAATGTCGCCCCCGGCCGCAGCGTGGAGCTCACCATCTCGGGACAGAGGCTCTTCAATTTTGAGGATGCCGTTGGCGAGCGTGCTGTCGAGGGCGTTGACAGCGATATTTTCCAGACTATGTCTGATCTGGCTGATGCCATCGAAAACGGTGATGTGGAAGGCATCACAGAGCATAGTGATGATCTGAAGGCCCTCCAGGATCACATCGTCGCCGAACGCGGCCGTCTTGGTGCGAGTGGGTTGCGCCTGGAGCAAAGTGTCGCTCTCACTGAAGACGTCGAACTCCAATGTCGAGAGATTCTTGCCGAAGTCGAAGACGTGGATATGATCAAGGCCCTCACCGAGGTACAGCAGCGAAAGACAGGCTATCAGGCGGCACTGGCTGCAACTTCGATGATTTCAAATATGCCTACAC
>JBKHJK010000287.1:0-4425 GCA_046538215.1 Armatimonadota bacterium | reverse complement strand
CTGTGACACCGTCAAGTCCCTCGGCGGCCTCGCGGGCCTTTTCCACAAAGGCGGCGAAACGCTCCTGCACCAGCGGCTCGGACCAGTCGGCATCTGCACCGATCAACCACGAGCGGTAGCGCGTTTGGATACGTGCGATATCGGCGATTTCTGCATCCGTGGCCGGGTGCTGTGCCGTCGCCTGCCGCGCCCGGTCGTCGAACTGTATGAACCAGTCGTAATCGCGCTTCGGATTGATGAACGGGACCTGCCGGTCTGCACCACGGCTCCACAAAGCGTGCGGGGGGAACTCCACAAGATCCAGCAACAGCCGGCCCGAGGTCCCCACAGGCGCCTCCAGGAACATCGCCGTCACAGTCCTGTCTCCCACAAAGTTTTCGTTTGGGATGTCCTCATCAAAATTGACTGTGCAATAGCGCCACCCGGTGAACGAAAGGGGAAACTCGAAGAGGTACGGCATATCATCGCGGCTTGTGGCGTCCGCGGGGCCGAACGATATGCGGAGGCTTTCGTCCAGCGGCTCGGGCAGATACATCCAGGCACTGAAGGCGCCGGTATCCTCGAGGGTCTCCGCGTCCGCAAATGTCAGCATCCCGCCGTCACGCCACTCCCATGCCAGCGCCTGCTGCCCGTCCTTCGCCATCTCGGTAGATACGGATATCCTCCCGCCGTCGGTGGCAGACCATGCGGGTGCCACAGTCTGATCTTCGAAGCTCATCGGACCGGCGATGACGGCGTTCACGACAAGCATGGCGACGGCGCACATGGCGTGGTGATACATGTAGCATCCTCCGGGCTTTTGTTCTGAAACAATGGTACGGTGCACGCGAACGACAGGGACCTGGGTCACTCCTGGTATCTCATGGACGGGGGCTCCGCAGCCCATCAACGCTGCTTTTCGACGGTGGCACACAGCGGAATCGCGAAGGCATCACCCTCCGCTATATTATAGATGACGCCCCTGCTGTAATCATTCGGGTCCACAAACCGCTCGACCAGCGGCGTCGCTCCGATGCTGACGGTGTTGGTATCAATGACCTGCTTGATCTCATAACTCGCGTCAGAACGCTCCCGGTTATTGATGATGAGGTATTTTCCGGCCAGGTTATCGTCGGGTAGCTCGGTATCGAGGTGTATGCGCACATCCTCCGGATCGCTGTCATCCCACCCCGCTATTTTTCCCCGCACAGCCCCTGCGGGCAGCTCCATCCGCGTGCCATCTGTGGCCAGTCTTGTGCCACAGATCAATGCCTGCATCGCGACCTCGTCATCCATGAACCGGCAAAAAGCGATGCGCCCATCGAGCTCGATATCTCCTGCCGTGAGGTGCGTGGGATTCTCTGATACCACGATCACATCCCTCGCACCGTTTCTGAGGATCACTTCCACGGCTGCGTGGCAGTTTTCATCGGTCGCACTGCTGTCTATGAGCCGCACTGCTTCGATGAACGGCTCATGGCCGTACGGCTCCAGGACGGAGACGAACTGGCTGTTGAGGCCCTCGCCGTACCGCGTGCGGAGCATGTACCGCAGGCGCTCGGGATTGCCTTTAAATCGGGGAGGAATACCGTCACACAGGGCCACCTCGTCCACCGCCGAGAGCGTGTGAACACGGAAGTGCGCCTCCCATTGGTCGGGCATCTGCCGGCGGGGTTCGACGATTTCCCAGTCCACCCAGAAAGCACCGTCAGGCTGTCCTTTTTCGACGCGCTCCAGGTACGAAAAGCCGGTGCCCTGATAGGCGGAATTGTGTGCTCCGTCGTATTCCTCGCCATACTCGATATCCGGCCCGGCATACGTCCCGCCATCCTGGGCGGTGAGATTGAGGTCGCTGTGCGTCACTTCCGGCCCTCCGCCGTTCTGGATGAGACGGTGATTTGTCCCGCCCCGTACCCAGAACAGGTCGAGGATGTAGCTGTGCTCCTCATCGGCATCAACCATGACCATGCAGCGGCGGTATGTGGAAACGTCTTCGTAGATCTCGCCGCCGTCCACATCTGCGACGCGGACGGGACCGGCCCCGGCGAAGAGCTGGGTTTTGCCGGAATATGAGCGGTGGTCGGGATTTGTTTCATTGACCATACACGTATTATGACTGATGATGTGGCTGGTCCAGCCGAAACGCTTTTTCCACTTCGAGTTGCAGTACAGCGGGTATCCCATATCGGTGGCCATGACGACATCGTTGCTCACAAGCTGATAGGAGAGGCGATCGTAGTGACCGTGCCCTTTCATCCGGCCATAGTACATGCTCAGCGCGCGCGGGTATTCTCGCCAAGGCGCCTGCAGGACCGCCATACCGTGCCCGCCACTATTGTAGCTTTCAAATGGTCCCGGGTCGTCAGGGATGTCGCTGCGAAGACGCTCTGTAATGCCCTCCGGATCCTCGGAATACAGGTAAAAGTGTATATCCTCGGGACTGTTGAGGTCACTGGTGCGGGTCGTGAAGAGACGGTCGAGGGTTTTGCCGTTGGAAAACCACACCTCCCGCGCGATTTCGGGAGTGCCGTATAGAGCGTAGCCCTGCAGCGCCATCTCCAGAGGGATGGTCAGACCGGTCGTGCCCATGTTCATGCACTTGTTGCCATCGCCCCAGTTTGGAGCGTACCGGTCCAGCATCCGCACTTTCGAGCACATAGTGTAGCAGTTGCGGAACTTCGGGTAATCCCGGAAAATGTCGTGCTTCTGGTATCCCGGGTAGCGCCGGAGAAACTCCGCTGTCTTGTAGAACGTGCGAGCGGGTATCCGCGAATATCCCAGGGCCGCCTCATCACTGAAGCCCTCGCACCCGAGACGTTCGACGAGCACATACGGGATTTTTCCACCATCGGGCTCAAAGAGCCAGTCCAGGGCGTTTTCCGTATCAGGCTGTTCATCCAGGGCGATGGCGGCACAGGCCATCGAGTACTGGTGCATGCCGGGATTGCCGCGAATACGGCGGTCGCAAACCCCAATGATGAACTCGCGCAGGAGATTGTCTTTCATGTGGGCGATGATCCTGTCGGGCGAGGACTTATCACCCGTTCCGTACTTTTCGGACATGTCACTCGAAAACTCGACCAGTGCCGTATCCTCTTTCAGCGCGTCGTGAATGTTGTCGAAGGCGAGGCTGCAACACTGAGCGGTCCATGTCTCCCAGATGCAGCCCTGCACACGGCCTCTGCCGCTGCCTCCGCTGGAGCATTCCATGCCCAGCCGGAAGTGGGGTTCATAGTTCATCTGGGGATAAAGATCGGCCATCCTGTCCAGCAGGACTCCGGCCTTATGGGCATATTGAGGATCGTCTGTCAGGGTGTACAGAACCGCCATCTTCTGGGTAACATCAAGCAGCGTCTGCCACAGCCTGAAGGCGTAGTGGGCGGCAAAGAACCACTTTTTGCCATCAATTTGTGCACCGGTGCCATCATCCGTCCAGGCCGCCGGTGCACCCTCCTGCGGTTTGAGGAAAGCAGGATCGCCCCCACCGAGCTGAAACGCGTAATGTTCGTCCAGCGCGCTTTCATAATATGCGGCGAAATCATTCTTGGGGAACCACTCACCACAATTGCCACACTGCACCTGCCAGGGATGGTCGAAGAAATCCCAGCGCCACCGCCCGGGGGAGTACGATGCGTTATAATGATCCTGGCCGCAATCGGGGCATCCGTCGCCGCGGTTCACCGCCGCATCTCTGGGCATCTCCTGAGAGGGTGGCAGCTTCCAGAGCTCCTCATCGGACATCTCCATGAACGGCTGTACGGCCTTTTCAAGCTTCTCACGGTACTGCCGCGCCCAGTCGTAGTTCTCACAGTTTTTGACAGCATTCTTCCGCATCTGCTCTGTCACGAGTACGCTCCCGTCGCCGGCATTCACCATACATGCCCCCAAACAAAAAACAGCGACCACTATCATCAACACGTCTGATCGCATCTGTGTTCGCTCCTGTGTATCAAAATGAGTGCATCACACATGGACTACCATGATTCTTGACCAAATACTGCACAATTCCTTCCCAAAAAGTATTGTCGGGATCGCCGGCGATGATCCCCGGCTGATAGTCTGGCATGGAAGCATCCGGCAGTCCGATGACGCTGCTTTGCGATCGGCGGCCATAGGTGCCAAAGACAATCGTTGACACTTTCGTGGCTATCGTCTACGCTGCTGCGAGACGGCCACATTCGGTGCTCGGCCCTTTCGGTGTCAAAAAGCACGCATGCATCAAGGATTGGTCTTTGAAACGGATTGATTGACGATGAAGCGCATCTCAACCCTATATGTCGTGTCTCTTCTCATCACCGTGTTCGGAACGGTAACCGCCCATGCCGCCACCATACCATCGGCACAGATTCCCCCGCCTGCCACCGCACCAGCCATAGACGGGGAGATTCAGGGCGAATGGCAGCAGGCGGGGTCGCTAACAGCTTTCTCGCAGGTTGGGCTGAACCG